>JBCCSU010000210.1:0-8511 GCA_039199635.1 Bacteroidota bacterium
AATATCAGCACCCAAAATCAACAAATGTATATCATGCGTACCTTCATAGGTCACTACACTCTCTAAATTCATCATATGCCGCATCATTGGGTATTCGCCAGTGATCCCCATTCCTCCGTGGACTTGGCGCGCTTCACGGGCGATGTTTAGAGCCATTTCTACAGAATTTCTCTTGGCCATGGAGATCTGAGGGGTAGTAGCTTTGCCTTCTTCCATCATCTTGCCAAGCTTCCAATTGAGTAATTGCGCTTTGGTGATTTCAGTGAGCATTTCAGCCAGTTTCTTCTGGATCAATTGGAATGATCCAATGGGCTTACCAAATTGCATACGTTCAGCAGCATACCTTCTGGCGGAATCATAGCAATCCATAGCTGCGCCAATAGCACCCCAGGCAATACCGTATCGGGCTGAGTCCAGGCACATCATGGGAGCGCCTAAGCCATTTTTACCTGGTAGCAGGTTTTCTTTCGGTACTTTCACATTGTCAAATACCAATTCCCCGGTAGTACTGGCCCGTAACGACCATTTGCCATGAGTTTCGGGAGCTGAAAAACCTTCCATTCCGCGTTCTACAATCAGTCCGTGGATGCGGCCTTCCTCATTTTTAGCCCAAACTACCGCTACATCTGCTTTTGGTGAATTGGAGATCCACATTTTGGCACCGTTTAATAAGTAGTGGTCACCCATGTCCTTAAAGTTGGTCACCATGCCACTGGGGTTAGAGCCGTGATCCGATTCTGTCAGTCCAAAGCAGCCCAGAAATTCACCGGAAGCCAGTTTAGGTAGATACTTATTACGCTGCTCTTCCGAACCGAATTTATAGATAGGGTACATGACCAATGATCCTTGTACAGAGGCCGTAGAACGCATTCCTGAATCTCCGCGCTCAATTTCCTGCATGATCAAACCGTAAGAAATGTAATCAAGGCCACCGCCACCGTATTGTTCAGGTATAGTAGGACCGAAAGCTCCAATATCACCAAACTTCCTCACGATGTCGTAGGGAAAGTGAGCATGCTCACACCAATCCTCAATGTAGGGGCTGATCTCTTTTTTCACAAAGTCACGAATAGAGCTTCTGATGAGTTTATGTTCCTCCGTCAATAAGTCATCGATATGGTAAAAATCAGGCGACACAAAAAGATCTTTTTTAGTACTCTTCACACTGCTTTCTGCTACTATGCTATCCACACTCATATTTTTGGTTATTGGTATTTAAATTTCAAATTTACGCAACCGTTTGAAACATCCATCAATTATTAATAAATACGTATGCCCGATCGGAAAGTGGATGATAAGATCATTGAACAGATAAGGAAGCTAGAAGAAAAATATGAGGTAATGGGTCAAAACTTATCCAGCTACCTTGACGGACTCCTTCATGCCGATTATTTAACCTACTGGGATTACATTCACCTGGATACATTAATGAGCCTGCAAACGCCTAAAACCGGGTTGAAAGATGAGATGGTCTTCATTGTCTACCATCAACATACCGAGCTTTTTTTCAAGCTTATATTGTGGGAGATCGATCAAATCAGTACTGAAAAAGATCTTTCGGCTCAGTTTTTTTTAGATCGGGTGCAGCGGATCAATCGCTACTTCGAATTATTGGAGCATAGTTTTTCCGTGATGGTAGAGGGTATGGAGCGGGAACAATTTCTGAAATTCCGAATGTCGCTCTTACCGTCAAGCGGATTTCAATCCGCCCAATATCGATGGATTGAAATTAGTAGTACCGACATTTATAATCTTACCGCTGAGAAGATAAGATCGAAGCTAAGTCCCAATGATCCCCTGGACAAACTCTTACATTCATTATATTGGAAACAAGGAGCTACGGAGCTAGCCTCGGGAAAAAAGACCTTAACGCTTGAGCAGTTTGAAGCCAAATATCAGTCGTCATTTCTGGATAGAGCCAAAACGTTTGAGCAAAATAATCTGTGGCAAGTGTATAAGCGTCATTTTTATGCGGATGAGCACGTCAAGATTATCGCTGCACTTAAACGCTATGATCTACTGGCAAATGTGTATTGGCCTCTAGCTCATTATAAGTCTGCGGTAAAATACCTGCAGCGCAACCCGGAGGATATTGCCGCTACGGGAGGTACAAATTGGCAAAAATACCTTCCCCCTCGATTCCAAAAAGTCATCTTTTTTCCCGAACTATGGTCGGATACCGAAAAAGAGGAATGGGGTAAGGGTTGGGTTATGAAAGAAATGAAAGGGGATAAAACCCCTGACAAATAGGTGATTAACCCTTTAGTGAAGAAGTATTACTACGTATCTTAGTGCGCGTATGAAGTCATCCTTACTGATCTGCCTTTTTTTAATCAACTATACGCTTTATGCCCAAGTGGAGCGCTATTCTTATCACGATGAGCAGGAAAATAAGCTCAAAGAGATTTTTCAGGTAAAAGATACCATCAGTAATATTCTGGAAGGCACTTATACTTCTTACTATATCAATGGAAATATTGAATCAAAAGGACACTTTGAGGACAATGAAACGGTAGGGCTTTGGAAGTTCTATTATGAAACCGGTCGGTTAAAAATGACCGGCAATCTTAAACGTGGTACCAACGATGGCTACTGGACTTACTACTTTGAAAATGGAGAAAAAAGCATGGAAGGGGAGATCAGTAATAAGAAAAGACGAGGCCCCTGGAAAATATATTATGAGAGTGGAGCACTAAAGGAAAACGGCAACTTTATCAATAATAAGCGCGAAGGCCTATGGACAGGGTATTATGAGGATGGAAACAAGCGCAGTGAAATAGATTATACTTTTGGAAAAGGGCGAAGTACTGAGTTTTATGCTACCGGCGAGAAAAAAGCAGAAGGACCAAAGTCCGGGATAAAAAATGTAGGTCTCTGGCGGTATTTTTTTAAAAACGGCAACGTTCAGGCGGAGGGGCTGCATGAGAGCGGTGAAAAAACGGGTGATTGGAAATATTATTTTCAGGATGGTAGCTTGGCCGCTTCCGGAAGTTTCTCAAATGGTGAGCCCGAAGGCAAGTGGTCATACTATCATGAAAATGGAGAGCGGAGCTCCGAGGGAATATTTGTTGATGGTCAAAAAGATGGCTATTGGGGACTATTTTCCTCGGATGGTAAACTTAAAGGCGAAACCAGCTACACAGACGGAGAGGGAATTTATAAAGAGTATTATCCGAGTGGTAAGCTAAAACTACAGGGCAAGGTAAAAGAGGATGTTAATCACGGGTTGTGGAAGTATTATTATGAAGGCGGCCAGCTGGAAGGAGAATGTAATTTCCAAAATGGTCGTGGTGAATATATCGGTTATTATCCGGACGGCACGCTTCAAACCAAAGGTATCATAGATAATGGGAAAAAAGTAGGCCGCTGGGAATTGTATAAAAACGATGGCTCCTTATCGGGATATTATAAACCCATCTATGGTCAGCCTGAACTCAGTGAATACCAGGCACGCGAACCGCGAAAATACGGTGTAGGTGCTTACAAATTTCGAAGTCGGAAGTTTAAGTACTTTGATGCTAAGATTAACGAATTTCAAGGCGTAATTCTACAAACAAACCCTTTTATGTCATTTCTAGGCAGAGTACCTTTTGGTGTTGAGTTTTACCTTCAGGAACGGCTAGGGCACGAATTTGAATTTGAAGGTATTCGTGATCCGTTTTATATATTGGATGAGGATGTAGCTGTTGATGAAGTGTTTAGTCGAGGGTATGGTATGGCCCTGAAACAGAAGCTGTATAACCCGTCACAATACGGGCTGTGGTATTTTGGCCACGAGCTGCGCTTTAGCAACATTAGTCATTTTGTAAATGTGAATACCACCCAGGAAAATATAAGGAGGGCAAGTGCTTCTGAACAAAAAATTGAGTACAGTATAATGCTCGGTTATCGTCTTATGCAAAATACGGCTGGTAAGGGCTTTACCATCGATAGTTTTGTCAGCCTCGGTACTGGCTTTCGTAATTTCGATGTTTCTGCGGAAGATGAATCCAATTTTAATGAGTTGCCAATGGAAAAGGTGCCACTTACCTTTAACTTTGGGTTAAATATTGGATATACATTCGCCTTTGGGAAAAGAGGCCGATAGCTTTTAAGGATAAATACCTTACGCATTGAAAACAAAATTATCATTAGTTCTTCCCCCGGAAGAGGCTTATAACGATCATCTCTTTGACCAAGTAGTAAGGCAAAAGATAAAGCCACGAACTTCATACCGAATTGGCAAAAGATCCATAGATGCCAGAAAAAGGCCGGTAAAGGTGAACGTGCAGGTAGACGTTTTTGATCACGAGGTACCTGACTTAATTAGTTTTAAGAAAGACTATGATCATGTAGATAATTCACCTTCAGTGATCATTGTAGGTGCCGGCCCGGCAGGTTTGTTTGCGGCTCTGCAATTGATAGAGTTAGGTATAAAACCTATAGTTATAGAGCGAGGTAAAGATGTACGAGCCAGACGCAGAGACCTAGCCGCTATTAACAAGCATCATATTGTCAATCCTGAATCCAATTATTGTTTCGGAGAAGGTGGGGCTGGTACGTATTCGGACGGTAAACTTTACACACGATCTAAAAAGCGTGGTGATATCATCCGAATTCTAGAGATTCTGGTAGCTCACGGTGCCAAAGAAGATATACTTTATGAGGCCCACCCTCATATAGGCACCAACAAACTGCCCAATATTGTTACCGCGTTGCGGGAAAGTATCATGGAAGCCGGAGGAAGTGTGCTGTTTAACTCAAAAGTTACGGACTTTATCATATCAGGTGATGAAATTAGCGGTGTAGTGCTAGATTCGGGAGAAAAGCTTGAAGCAGAGAGTGTCATTTTGGCCACCGGTCATTCTGCGCGAGATGTTTTCCAGCTTCTTAAACGAAAGAAGATCACTGTAGAGGCTAAACCGTTTGCACTAGGGGTTAGAATAGAACACCCACAAGAAGTTATTGACGATATACAGTATCACTGTAAAGGTAAAGGACGTGGAGATTTCCTTCCGGCTTCTTCCTATGCGCTAGTGCATCAAACCTATTTTGCTGGTAAACAAAGAGGCGTTTTCTCCTTCTGTATGTGCCCCGGTGGGTTCATAGTGCCTGCCGCCACTGCGCCCGGAGAGGTAGTAGTCAACGGTATGAGTCCGTCAAGAAGGAATTCAAAATATGCGAATTCCGGAATAGTAGCGGCTGTAGAATTAGAAGATTTGAATAAGTATGCCGATAAAGAGGAATTAGCCGCTATGGAATTTCAAGCTATGGTAGAAAAAAGGGCCTGTGAAGCCGCTGATAACACCCAAGTGGCTCCGGCTCAGCGAATGGTTGATTTTGTAACTCATAAAGTCTCTTCCAGCTTAAATCCTACTTCATACCAGCCTGGTTTGCGATCCGTGCCTATGACAGAAGTATTACCAGACTTCATTTCTGCCAGGCTCCGGGAAGCATTTATTGCCTTTGGCAAGAAAATGAGAGGCTACTACACGAATGAAGCACAAATAGTGGGGGTAGAAAGCCGTACCTCATCACCGGTTAGAATTCCTAGAGATAAAGATACCTTAGAGCATGTGACACTGAAGCGACTATTTCCCTGTGGTGAAGGTGCGGGATATGCCGGAGGAATAGTATCGGCCGCGATGGACGGTGAACGCTGTGCTGTGGCTTTCGCGAAAAAATATTATGATAAGAAGTTAGGAAAATGAAAAGAACAGCGATAATCGGTGCCACTACTAATCCCTCAAGATATGCCTACATCGCGGCAGGGATGCTAACAGACCATGGGTATGATATTGTACCTATTGGTATTAAGAAAGGAACCGTGGCAGGAGAAGCTATTCGCGATTTAAGAAATAAGCCTGAAGTAGGTGAAATAGATACCGTTACACTTTATCTGGGGCCTCAAAATCAACCGGAATGGTATGAATACATCATCGGTCTTAAACCAAATAGGATTATTTTTAATCCGGGTACGGAGAACTTTGAATTTCAAAAAATGGCTACAAAGGCTGGAATTGAAACCGAAGAGGCCTGTACGCTGGTATTGTTACGAACAGGTGCCTACTGACCGGTTGGCCGTCAGAAACATGCAAATTATCAATCTTGGGCACGGATCAAATCACGTATAAATCTTTAATTTTACCATTATGAAGCTAAACGAAGTTATAAACGCCTTGGAAAACCTTGAAAAGATCCGATTCTTACTTCCATCAGGTGATTTAGTCCCGGAGCATTTTCACGTGACGGAGATAGGTATGGTGAACAAAAGCTTCATCGACTGTGGAGGCACCCTAAGGCACGAAGCTAAAATCGGTTTTCAACTTTTTACAGCAGGGGATTATGATCATCGTTTGAGTGTTTCAAAACTGCAGAAGATCATCGCTCTTTCCCAAGAAAAGCTCAGCCTTGGAAATTATGAGGTAGAAGTAGAATATCAGTCTGAAACCATTTCTAAATATGGCCTGTCTTTTTCCGAAAATTCGTTTAAACTAATTCCTCTTCAGACCGACTGCCTGGCAAAGGATAAATGCGGTATTCCCGCTCAGAAGCCCAAAATCAGGCTATCAGCCTTAAGTGGTCACATAGAAAGTACTTGTGATCCTAATAGTGGTTGCTGTTAGCCATGGAACTATTAACTTATTTATCAAAAGCTGTAGATCAGGCATTACAGCTTAAAATCAGTGAAGACCGTAAAAAGGTACTTCAAGGCTTGATCACTTACCTTAATGATAAAATTGATTCTTCTAAGATCATTAACCTCAACTTTATCTGCACTCATAATTCAAGAAGAAGCCAATTCAGCCAGATATGGGCGAAAGTAGCTGCCCATAGTTATGGTATTCCCATAAACAGTTATTCAGGTGGTGTAGAAGTAACAGAATTTAACCCAAGAGCTGTGGCTTCCATGAAACGGTTAGGTTTTCAGATTGATAAGGAAGGTCAAGATAATCCACTATACACAGTAAAATTTGCCGATCACGGTTCGCTCGAATGTTATTCTAAGCTGTATAATGATCCGGTAAACCCTCAAGAGGACTTTGCCGCCATCATGACCTGTGCTCATGCAGATCAAAACTGTCCCATAGTTTCCGGTGCAGAAGTTAGATTACCCGTGCGCTATGAAGATCCAAAGTTATTTGATGGAACACCACTGGAAGCGGAAAAATACGACGAGCTATCATTACAAATAGCTAGCGAAATGTTTTATGTTTTCTGCTTGGTGAAGCATCGAACGTCTTGATCAGACTTTAGAAAACCTCCCGTTTTTATACCTTAACCTCATCTACATTTCGCTTTGATATGATTGCACTAATTAGTTGAGGACGTGATTTATTCTCGTTAAAAAGCTCCATTCCTGGGAACACTTCATTTTTTTGAAAGGTTTTCCTATTATCATTGGAAGTCAGATAAACCATAAGCGGGATAGAACGAATTTCATGGGTTAGAGGCGGTATTTGAAGTAGTGGGTACGGGTCTATTTGATATTTAGTTACCTGTGATGGTGGTGAATTAAGTCTGTAGGACAGCTGATTCATATCATAGGTATCCACTAAAATGATGTGTTGTTTTGGAATAAAGGATAAAACATCAATATCAATCAACAAGCCTCAGTCGATGAAAACTATTTTGTTTCCTACTGACTTTTCTCCTCGCTCTTTTTCGGCGCTAAAGCAGGCATCACTTTTTTTTAAGAAAAACCCATTAAAATTCATCGTTTATCATGCCTATCAGCAACCTTTTTCTAAAACGGATTCAAATGTTCATATGGCAGGCCTGCTTGAAAATAAAGAAAGGAGCCTAAAGCACGCATACCAAAATTTAATAGAAGATTTTCAGTATGATGAACGTATAACATTCCAATTCATTTCAAAGCGAGGATTATTTGAAAAGGAGTTTTTAGCGACTACCAAAAACATTGATTTTGACTTAGTGTGTATGGCTACCAAAGGAGCTAAAGGTCTGGACGAGCTTTGGGGAACAAAAACCGCTAAAATGATCAAAGAGGTAAATTCCACCATGCTAGTTATCCCGGATAACGGCACGTTCAGTCATATAAACCGAGCTGTTTTAGTCTGTGATTATAGTGAAAAGGTTGATTACGATGCACTGGATTTTTTTGCAGAGATCTTGCGTGAGCACAAACTTCATATAGACGTTATCACCGTAAATCAAGAAGAAAAGAAAATGACGGCTTCCGAAAAGGCTTATCGCCAGTTGGTAAAGAAAAAGATGCAAGGGATATCGGCTAATTTTCTTTTCACCTCCCATGAAGACCTTGATCGTGGCATTCTTCAATACTGCAAAGATCGTGGAGTAGGTTTAGTGGCAGTTTTAAATAAGAAGTACGGTTTTCTAACGAAAGTATTTCACGAAAGCTTAACGGAAAAAATGGCCTTTAAAAGCCATATTCCACTATTGGTATTAAATTGAATGAATAACTATGGGAGAAGTTAATAACCTCGAAAAACTTGCTGACAAAATATACCGTAAGGGGGTAGAAAAGGCGGAGAAAGAATCTCAAGTTAT
>JBCCSU010000211.1:0-8464 GCA_039199635.1 Bacteroidota bacterium
CGCCACAAATAAAGTCCATTCTCCCCGCAAAACGCTCAAAACCAACCCCTTATGCTTGCCTACCCACGAGCCCCGAATGAACCGCGCTATTCGTGGACAAGCTCCCCTCCTTGACCTAAAGAATTTTCAAGTGAGTCCTAAGTAAAAGTCAGTCTAAGCAAAGCCAATTTAGGATGGTTGCTTTTGGCTTTCCTTGCTATTAATGCTATCCTTATTTGTTTAGTTTTCTTAATAGTCGCTGAATATTCTTACCTTACCGGAGGCCCATCTAAGTGTCAGTAATGACAAACTAGCAATTATTGCATAGAGAAGGCCATTAGAGAATTCCAGTAAAATCAAACTCCCGGTTAAGAACAGCAGGGAATAAGCCATAACAATTGCGCTGAGCCAGCAAAGCACAATCTTTAAAATCCTTGTGCCATTGTATTCTTCTCTAAAAGGTTTCCAGTTTCCGTCCGGCTTGATCAATTCAAAAAACGCCTTAAGCTTACTTTGTTCTGTTGGGCTTCCTGTGTAGGTTGCTATTAACCAGGATACAGTAGTAAAGCCTACTGTGAAAAAGAATCCCTTTGGGTCAACTAAGACACCTGCGCCCCATGATGGGTCGTACAGCGCAAATACATATCTCGTCAGGCCATACCCGATAAAGGGAGCGACGGTGGCTACTATTTCACTCCATGCATTTATTCTCCACCAGTACCAACGGAGGACCAGCACTAAGCCTAAACCGGCGCCGCACTCTATCAAAAAGGCCCAGACGCCTGAAACTGTTTCCATTAGCGAAGTAGCAATGAGCGCTATAATCATAAGCAGCAAAGTACCTGCCCGTGACGCAGCAACCAATGCCTTTTGGCCGGCTTGAGGTTGTACAAAGCGCTTATAAAAGTCATTGATAAGATAACTTGTACCCCAGTTTAATTGTGTTGAAATGGTGCTCATATAAGCCGCAAAAAAAGCGACAAGCAACAGCCCTTTTAAACCCGTAGGCAGAAACTCTTTCATGGCCATAACATAGCCAAGTTTACTATCTGTAGCGTCAAGATCAGGATAGAGCGCTGCCGCACAAAGGGCTACAATGATCCATGGCCAGGGCCGGATGCAATAATGTGCTATTTGAAAAAACAGGGTAGCGTAGATGGCATCCTTCTCTGATTTGGTACTCATCATTCGCTGCGCGATATACCCGCCTCCGCCAGGCTCATTTCCCGGGTACCAGCTGGCCCACCATTGCACGCCAATGAAGGCAAGAAAGCTACCAATTCCCAGTGCAAGTGCGCCAGAATTTGTATTTCCAATACTCGGGAAGAAATTTAAGGTATCTTCAGGCAAATTCTGCTTTAGGTTACTGATACCGCCAATACGATCAGAATTGAGTACAATAACAGCAAGAATAATACTTCCTGACATCGCAATTACAAATTGAATGATATCGGTAAATACTACGCCTAATAAACCTGACAAGGCTGAATAAACCACAACAATCAACATGGCTACCCCAACGTACCAAAGTAGCTGCGCTTCAGGAATATTAAAAAACACCTGAAGCAATGACATAAGGGCAACATTTACCCAGCCGATTACCAATACATTCATAAAAATACCGAAGTAGAGGGCGCGAAACCCCCTCAAAAACGAAGCTGCTTTTCCCGAATACCGGAGTTCTATGAGTTCGATATCCGTAAGCACATTGGCTCTTCGCCAGTAGCGTGCAAAGAAAAAGGTGGTAAGCATGCCACCCGCTAGCATATTCCACCAGAGCCAGTTCCCAGCGATACCGTTTTGAGCTACAAGCTCCGTAACCGCCAGTGGAGTGTCAGCGGCAAACGTGGTGGCCACCATGGAAATACCGGCTATATACCAGGGCAAATTACGGCCTCCTAAAAAGAAGCTGGACAAGTCTTTGCCTCCCTGCTTTCTGAATTTTAAGCCGATGCCCAGGCTAATAAGAAAAAAGATAACGATGATAGAATAGTCGAGTGGCGCTAGCTCCATAAAGTATAGTTTGCCCTGAAAATAAGACTTTCAGAAAAACGCTGCTATATATTTTGCATGTAATTGCTCTGGAAAGATTAGGCCATTGATTCGACTCAGTATCGTGATGTAGACACTTCCATCAGGTTTTTAGATAAAGGAGTAGAGGGGTTTAGGGCGAATTAAATTGGAGCGCTTATTAGCATTGGTTTGGGCTAATTATTTGGCTTGTGCAGCATTCTGCTATCCATTCGTTTTGCGGCTGCTTATCCTATATTAATAAATCTTTAAATTCTATTCTAATCTTAGTATCTATCCTATTTTTTTTGTTAGGTTTGCTGCGTTTTTTTAAAAATGTCAATAGTTGTCAAAAGAGAAAAATGTTTAGAGCAACCCATGCGACTTTAGTCGGACTCTATTTTTTGTTGTTGGTAAATGCCACTGCCCAAACGGTAAGCCCACCGTTTACCACTCCTCCAGAAATACCCCCATCACCCAATGCCGCGTCCCTTGGGAAATACGGTAATATGCCGGTGAGCCACTATGCCGGTATTCCTACGATTAACATACCACTCTATGAGCTAAAGCACAAAGATATAACGCTTCCTGTTAGTCTTTCCTATCATGCTTCGGGGATAAAAGTAAGTGAGATCGCCTCATGGGTGGGTTTAGGGTGGTCGTTAAATGGAGGGGGAACAATCACCAGGTACGTGCGAGGCCTTCCTGATGAGATTGCCATCAGGGGGTACTTAGATAAAAGCGCCTATTTGGGAGACGTAGCGGCAATCATTCCGGACACCGATGGCTTCGACGAGCGATTACAAAACCTGACCCTTGGTTATGACGACATGGAGCCTGATGTTTTCAGCTTTAATTTTGCGGGATATTCGGGGCAATTTGTTTTCAACCGCGACCGTCAAATTGTGCTTAAGCCCCACTCCAACCTTAAAGTCATCCCCCCTGCCAGCAATAACAGAGAATCTTTTCAATCGGAGGAATGGATCATAATGGACGACAAGGGCTATTCCTTTCACTTTGGCGGATTGAACGCCATTGACTATACCAATACCCTAGACATTGAGATTAACCCCTCATACTCCAGTGCATGGCATTTGACCAAAATAGTGAGCCCCAGTGGCAATGAAATAAACCTTACGTATCAGCCTGACTGGATATCGCACGATATCACCTCTTCCTATACCGACTACCACAAAATAACAAAGAGCGGTTGCCCGAACCCTCCTCCGTCTTCCGTTCAGTACAGCAGCATTACCTTTGACGCCAATGTCCTGTCCGAAATTAAGAGTGATTTGGTTACCATTCAATTTGTGCTAGGTTCTCGGTCAGATATAAGTGATGGTTCCCGCCTTACCCAAGTAAATGTTATAGATAACGGTACTGACACAATAAAAAAATCTTTTCTTCTTAATACCAGCTATTTCCTGACCGGCAGTGGAACGGATTTTAAACAGAAAAGACTGAGGCTGGATTCATTTGAAGAACTGCCTGAAGCGGGCTCCCCTTTGCCAAATAAGACCCACGAGTTTGTCTATGAGACTGGCGTGAACCTGCCGTCAAGAGATTCCTATGCGGTTGATCACTGGGGATACTACAACGGAAAAACCTCGAATACCACTTTTATGCCAACCATCGATCTGGCGAATGGCGAATTCTACGAGGGAGCGAACAAAGAAGCTGATTTTAACTACGCGAAAGCTAACATTCTAAAAAGAATAATTTATCCGACCAAAGGGTATACGGATTTTAATTATTCAGAAAAATCCTACGAAGTTGAACAAAGAGTTTATGAATCCCAGAGTCGTAATCCCATATTGAATGACTCAGAAATCTTTGTTGACTACACGGTTGTTTCCACCTTCCCGATTACCCACGATCAATGGGTTTCATTGGATTATGAAATTACTAATCCAGCCACCAATGGAGAGGGGACTACCGGCGGGCAGATTGCGGTATTGGATGCCGGTGATAATGTCGTATTCAGTTCCTTTCTAGAAGGCCCCCAGGAGGAATCGTTATCACTGTCCACGGGTTCGTATAAGCTGGCCTACAGAAACCTAGATGCTGTAGGGACTGATTTTTACATGTACCTGTCCTTTATGCAAGATATGGGGTTGCAGATGGTTACAAAGCCGGTAGGAGGTGTGAGAATTGCATCCATATACGACCATGACAACCACTCATCACAGCCCTTTGTACGATCTTACCTCTATGAAGACATCAAAATAATCGACCCCATACAGGAAAGCGACTATGCCTACTTTCACCGCTATCAACCCGATCCGTGGTCTGACGACTGTACCTATATGATCATCAATTCCTCCCGAAGAAATACAGCCGGGGGCAACACCCTTGGTTACGGCCGGGTTACCGAATACCAGGGGCTTCACCAGGAAAATGGGAAGACAGTCAGCACATTTAGTCATGCCACCGATGAGGGCGGCTACAACATGCCCAACTTAAGTCGTGAATACCGCAGGGGGCTCCTGATTGACAAAACTCTCTTCAATGCTGCGGGCGATACGGTACAGTACACCTATAACGATTATGAATTTGAGCAAATCGCCTCATCTCAGGTGCTAAAAATAAGAAGAGAAGATATCCCCTTCCCTGTACCAGGCCCCAATGGCACGGACATAGGATTCTACCATGAATACCATCTTGACTGGAGGCATGAAAGGTCTGAATATGTCAAATTAAACTATACCTTGACAAAAACTTATGAGGGGGACGTCGCCATCACGCAACAGGTCGATAACCACTATGACCAGTTTGTAAGCGGCACAAAAACCTATAACCTGCTGACCTCTCAAACCACCCAAAACAGTAAAAACCAGGAGCTGAAAACCATCATTAAATATGCGCCGCAGTATAACCTTACCGGTGTCATAACAGAAATGATGGACAACAATATGGTCAATGTACCCATAGAAGTGTACACCATTCTTGACAACCAATACCTAACCCAAGGGAGCTTTTCCAACATGGAAGTTATTAATACCGGCATAGTGGTTCCGATCACTTCCTATACCTTGGAACCCGGCCGCCTGGTATCTGACTTCAACGCGTCCACATACGATGGTGAATTTACTATAGACAGCAGCTATGATCTTGCGTCCCGCCTCTTTTATTCCTACGCTAATAACCCTATACAGCATATCCCGAGAAACGGTATAGCTACCACCTACATATGGGGCTACGACCAATCCAAAGTCATCGCCGTCGCCAGTAATGCCAGCCGTCATGATGTGGCTTACCACAATTTTGAAAGTAGCGATTTCGGCAATTGGAACACAGCGCCAACTCCTGATTTTAGCGATAGCTACCTTGGGAGAGGCTCGTTCATAGGTATTCTCAACAAAAGCAATTTAAGCGAAGGACAGTTTGTGATATCTCTGTATGCCAAGGGATCAGGGAATATCACTGTAAACGGCATTTCAAAGCCAGTTACCTCCGATTGGTCTGAGCTCACCTGGCAGCTGGATAATCCGGGAACGGTTGAAATCAATTCAAATGGCAATAGACTAGACGAAGTTCGTTTACTACCACACCAAGCAAAGCTCACCACCTATAGCTACGAGCCTATTTATGGGATCATATCGAAGACAGATGCAAACGGTGTGACCACCCATTTTAATTACGATGACTTTGGCCGGCTGAGTGAAGTCGTAGACAAAGATCACAACCTAATAGAACAGTATCGCTACCGCTATATTTCTGAATAAAGGCAATGGACTTAACCAAAACACTACTCTATACACTCTGCTTTCTTAGTATCCCGCATTTTGGCTTAAGCGACAAGCCGGCGGGTATGGCAGCAACCATTTCGTTGAGTGACTATACAATCTGCTCCAGCCAGGGCATTACCATAACCGTTTCAGGTTTGAACCCCTTCGCCGCTGGAACAGTAAAGTTTTACAAGGCTACCGGACAATTGTTTTCGGAATTTGAGGAAAAAGCCTTTGAGCAGACCACCACCGTTTCGGCGATTGAAGTTGTCAGTGAAAGCACCAGTTTTTATGCCGTGGTTGACTACGACATTGGAACAGATGAAACCACCTCCGTGGCTACAGTAAATCAAAATACTTCCGGTGCGGGGACGTTAGTAGTTGTCAACGGCTCCTCGGGTACGCATGAACTATGTGTAGGGAGTCAAGTATCCTTGCAAAATGAAAATGCCAGTGGAGGCTCTCCATTGTGGTATTATTCCGAAGAACCGGACTGGGCTTCGGATAGCTGGCAGTCCCTGGGGCCCCTTGGAGCGACCGCCTCTTTTCAGCCCACGATTAACACCAAATATAAAGTGGGTTTACTAAGTGTGCCCGGAACCTGTGTCCAAAACCCTGAATCCAATATTATCACCGTTGTTTTGACCCAACCCACCGTAGCGGGGAACATTTCAGCAGGGAGCTCTTTTTGCGGCACGAGTACAGAGAATTTTGACCTTTGCTGTTACACCGGCACGATACTGAGATGGGAGTCGAGGTTCAAAAACGGATCGGACCCTTGGCAAGATTGGGATTTAATAACGGTTGATGATACCACCGCCGTCACAAAAACTCTGTCCTCCTGGTCCGGAGGGCCGCGTACCTATGAAATAAAGGCGACCGTTCAGAGCGGTACATGTGCAAGCCAGTCCGTAGTAAAATCGGCTGTGGTTTACCCTGAACCCAATGCCGGCGCCATCACTTCCGGCGATAGTTTTTGTGGTACCTCTACGGAGACCTTTAACTTAATCGGTGCTATTGGGGACATCACCCGTTGGGAATGGAGATACCAAAATCAAGGCGAGGGTTGGTCGACCTGGGACCCCATTACAACATCAAATACCACTAGTATCACCCGCACCTTGACCGCTTCGCCTGACAAGCCTCGCACCTATCAGATAAGCGCTATCGTAGAAAGTGGTTCCTGCGATGACGTACCCCCTGCAATTAAATCGGTAGTGGTGTACCCCGAATTGTCGACGGGTACATTGACAGGTGACGCGGAGTACTTCGGAAAGGGTTTCGGTAGGCTGGAACTGCAAAACTATGTGGGCGCCATTGAAAGATGGGAAATTAATTCAAGTGGTAGCTGGTTTTCAGTACCTGGAACAGATGATTTTTATGATTATGCAAATTTACAACAGCCCACCTCGTATCAAGTGCTGGTATCAAGCGGGCCATGTGGAGAGGGTTTTTCAAATGAGGTTCTTGTTAATGTTCTAAGCGAGCCGAGTATTGACTTAGGTTCCAGTCAGAATTTACGACCGGGTCAATCAACCACACTTTCCACTGACCCGTCACATGCCCAGTACCAGTGGTTCAGAAATGATACCGAAGTGCCAAATGAAGCGGACCCTACGTTATTGGTAGAAAAACCAGGAGCGTACTACCTGGTAGTAACCTCGCAAGGAGGCGCCACCTTCACAACCGGCGAAGCAATCGTATCGGATCAGTTAGCAGTAAACCAAAACGCGGTTCTAAGGATTACCCCGACTATAGCTGTAAACGCCAGTAATTTTGATCCATTCGATTATTCTATGGATCAAATGGATATAACATGTGAATTATATAATGGTTTGGGTATGCCAAGTCAAAGCATAAACCTGGAGCAATCTCATGCTTCGAATGACGTCATTGTACCCTATGAATATGACGAAGTAGGGAGAAATCGCACGAAATATTTGCCCTATACCGAAGCGGATAAAACCTTGCTGGTACGGCCTGCAGCCGTTGCGGATCAGCTGGATTACTATGCGAACGGTTCCCTGCAAGAGAGTAACCCGTATTCCGTCACTCGCTTTGAGCCCTCCCCATTGAACCGTCCCATGAAACAAGGCGCTCCTGGTTCCGCATGGCAACCCGACCCTGATCCGAACATCACCACTGACAATGTCATCCACTACAGCTATGAAGTAAACAGGCTATCAGACCACGTCTACATTTGGGACGTAGACCTTATGACCGCTGACCTGACAGCAGCAGGGCACTACCCCAACGGCCAGCTGAGCAAAACCGTCACCACCGACGAAGCAGGCCATGCAGTAATAGAATTTGTCGACAAGCAGGGCCAAACCGTCTTAAAACGGGTTCAGGCCGTCCAGGCCCCCAACATGACCACCTACACACCTGGCGAGTGGGCTGATACCTACTATGTCTATGATGACTTCGGGGATTTGAGGTATGTGCTCCCTCCAGAAGCCGTCAAAGCCATAGGAAGCCCAGGCGCTTTCCCCTATGCCCCAAGCCCCACGCTCTTAGCCACTTGGACCTTCCAATACGAGTACGATGGCCGTAGGCGGATGACCGAAAAGAAAGTCCCAGGCGCAGACTGGGTCTACATGGTCTACGATGACCGGGACCGGTTGGTACTCACCCAGGACGGCAACCAGAGGAATACGAATGAGTGGCTCTTCACCAAATACGACGGCTTGAACCGGCCGATCGTCACCGGTAAGTATGCGGATGATTCGGACCGCCCTGCTATGCAA
>JBCCSU010000212.1:0-8418 GCA_039199635.1 Bacteroidota bacterium
ATTAGTGTTGTCTTCAGTATTTTTCTCTCGCTGGTCGTGGTTGGTATTTTTGGATTACTATTCATGTACACCACTCAGCTTACTTCTATAATCAAAGAGAATATTGAAGTTCAGGTTTATTTAAAAAAAGGAATAAGCGATAACCAACGAATTCAGGTTCAGAAAACCATATCAGCCAAAGATTACGTGTCCAGGAAAAACGATGAACTACAGATAAAATACGTTTCTAAAAAGCAAGCCGCTGAAAAATTCATTGAAAATACAGGTGAGGATTTTACTGCATTTTTAGGAGATAATCCACTGAGAGATGCCTATATCGTGAATGTTGCCGCTGAAAATCAGGGAGCTGACGAACTTCAGGAAATTAAAGCGGAAATTGAAAAAATAACAGGTGTTTTCGAGGTAGTTTACGTTGAAAGCCTGGTAGAATCTATCAATAAAAACCTGGCGACAATTAGTATTGCTTTGTTGTCCTTTGCTATAGTACTCATTATCATAGTGATACTTCTAATCAATAACACGATCAAATTAGCGCTATTCTCTCAACGATTTCTTATTCGAAGCATGCAACTAGTAGGAGCGAAAGCCACCTTTATTCAAAAACCATTTTTAATGCGCTCGGTATGGCATGGTTTAATGGCTGGTGTCTTCGCCTCATTGGCCGTGGTCGGTTTGTTGCAATTTGCCAATCGAGAAATAGAAGATTTGGCTAAATTGCAATCAAATACAGCCCTAGTAATCCTCTGCGGCATGCTTTTAATATTAGGTGTTGTCATCGGTTTTGGAAGTACATACCGAGCGATGAAAAAGTATTTGAGATTGTCTCTAGACGAACTATATTAGAATGGAAAAGAATAATAAACTTCCTTTTGGAAGGAAGAATTATGTATTGATGCTTACCGGATTAGGTGTCTTAATCCTGGGATTTGTGATCATGAGCTTAGACCCTGAACCATTCGGATTTGGTTTCCTCGGACTTACACTTGGCCCTTTAGTGGTGATGGCCGGTTTTATCATTCAGCTTTTTGCTATTCTGCATAATCCTAAGCACTAGATGAGCATTGTAGAGGCGTTAATCCTTGGACTGATCCAGGGACTAACCGAGTTCCTACCCGTCAGTAGCAGCGGACATATTGAATTGGGAGCTTATTTTCTAAAGGTAGATAACTCAAATAATCTATTGTTTTCAATAGTGGTGCATGGAGCAACGGCACTAAGTACAATAGTAGTTTTTAGAAAATATATTGCAGAAGTTCTAAAAGATGCATTCACTTTCAGATGGAACGCGTCAACCAAGTTCATCATTCAGATCGTTATCAGCATGATCCCGGTGGCGATGGTCGGATTATTTTTTGAAGATGCCATTACAGCACTTTTTACAGGTCAAGTTTTGTTAGTAGCTGGTATGTTATTCATTACAGGAATTTTGTTATTACTTACTCAGTTTAGTCCTATTAAGGAAAAGTCTATTTCATATAGCAGTGCTCTGGTTCTAGGACTATCTCAGGCGGCAGCTATTCTTCCTGGGATATCCAGATCAGGGGCCACCATCGCTACTGCCCTACTCTTGGGAGTCAATAAAACAGAAGCAGCAAGATTTTCATTTTTAATGGTACTTCCTCCTATTCTAGGGGCTATGCTTTTGAAAATATTGGAGTTATTAAAAACACCCATAGTGGCCGAAGGTGTATCGCCCACACCTTTATTCGTAGGTTTTGCAGCTGCTTTCACTTCCGGGTTGCTGGCGTGCCGATGGATGATCAATCTGGTTAGAAAGGGTAAACTGATCTATTTTGCCATATACTGTTTTCTAATCAGCGCTTTTGTAATTATCCTAACCTTACTGTAAATGGATTCCAATGCGGCTACCGTAGACCCGGGTAAAATTTGGCTTGTCGATAAGCCCCTACGCTGGACCTCCTTTGACGTGGTAAAAAAACTGCGTTACCATTTTAAGCTTAAAAAAATAGGCCATGCAGGCACATTAGACCCTTTGGCTACCGGTTTGTTAATCCTGTGCTCAGGAAAAAAAACTAAGGAAATAGACACTTATCAGGGTATGGAAAAAGAGTATACCGGTGTATTTAAAGTGGGCCAAACCACACCGTCTTTTGATCTGGAAACTGATGTAGATAGCGAAAAAGATTACCACCACATTACACTTGAGCGTATCCAAGGAGCCGTTAGCGAGCTATCGGGGGAAATCTTGCAAATTCCTCCAATTTACTCCGCAGTAAAAGTAGGTGGAAAAAGGGCTTACAAAAGTGCGCGTGCCGGTGAATCAATAGAACTGAAGCCCAAACCCGTACACGTCAAAAAATTTGAACTCACTGATATTAAGCTACCGGAGGTATACTTCAGAATAGTGTGCTCTAAAGGAACCTATATCCGTAGCTTAGCCAGGGATTTTGGTCAATCTTTAGGTGTAGGGGCGCACCTTACAGCACTTAGAAGAAAAAGAATAGGTAATTTTCACGTGGATGACGCAAAAACTTTAGAAGAACTCCTGGTCAAATGAATATTTACCATGGCATTGAAGACTTTAGACCAATACCTTATGCTATCGTCACGAGTGGCACCTACGACGGTGTGCATTTGGGGCATCAAAAAATTTTACATCGGGTTCAGGAAATAGCCAAAAAAAACGAAGGTGAAACGGTTCTTATTACTTTTTGGCCCCACCCACGACTAGTTTTATATCCCGATCAAAATGAGCTGCGTCTGTTGAATACATTTGAAGAAAAAGCCGATCTGCTAAGAGATCAGGGGATTGATCATTTACTGCGCATTCCGTTTACTAAAAACTTTTCACAACTGACGTCAAAAGAGTTTATAGAAAAAATTCTGGTTAGAATTATAGGCACCAAAAAGTTGGTCATCGGATATGATCATCGATTTGGCAGGAACAGGGAAGGCAGCTTTGATCATTTAAAGCAAAATGCATCAGCCTATGGATTTGAGGTAGAGGAAATTCCAAGACACGAGGTGGATCACGTTGGGGTGAGTTCTTCAAAAATTAGAGAGGCACTCAGCAGCGGTGATGTAAGGTCCGGAAACGATTTGCTGGGTAAGCCCTACAGTATGCGCGGAAGAGTGGTTACCGGTGATAAAATTGGACGTATGCTGGGCTATCCTACCGCCAATATTCAAATAGACTCACAATATAAGCTCATCCCTAAAGATGGTGCATATGCTGTTTATGTTAATATTGGCGGAGAGCTACTAAAGGGCATGCTCAATATTGGTTATCGACCTACCGTAGGCGGTAAGTCCAAAACCATCGAAGTTCATATCTTTGATTTTGATCAGAATATTTACGGCGAATCGATCATTATCTTTTTTCAGGATATGATAAGAGATGAGTTGAAGTTTGCTGATGTTGATGAATTAAAGCAACAACTCGAAAAAGATAAAGTACAAGCACTACACCTATTAGCATAACTACATTTGGAAGCTAAATTACTTTGGACCCCGACTGCAGATTTCAAAAATCAATCTAATCTCCAACATTATTGTAACTGGTTGTCAAAGGAAAAAGGATTGCAATTTTCAACATATGACGAAATCTGGAAGTGGTCAATTGATAACCTAGAAGTATTTTGGTCTGGCCTTTTTGAATATTTTAACGTACAGTATAGCGGAAGTAAAGCTCGTATACTTGAAGGCAGCAATATGCCCTTCTACAGATGGTTTCCCGAAACTAATTTGAATTACGCCGAGCATATTTTTCGTAAAGAAAGCACTTTACGACCCGCCATTACTTATAAAACGGAGAATAGTCCTTTACAAGAACTTTCTTGGCAAGAACTTAGAAAACAAGTCACCGCCCTTCGCCATTATTTAAAAAACAGCGCGAATATCTGCAAAGGTGACTGCGTAGTTGGCTATTTGACCAATACCCCTGAATCTGTGATCAGCTTTTTGGCTGTTAACTCACTGGGTGCGGTATGGTCCAGTTGTTCTCCTGATTTTGGTGTAAGCTCTGTAATTGATAGATTCAGCCAGATTGCTCCCAAAGCTTTTATTGCTGTTAATGGGTATAGCTATGGTGGTAAATATTTCGATAAAACAGACACTGTAAAGGCCGTGTCCGAGGCTCTACCTACTGCTAAGTCAGTCATTGTTATTGATAATACTAGAACGGAAACAGAGCCTGGCTTTACTAGGTGGGAGGAAGCTGTGAAGGAGACAGACGCTGATCTACCGTTTGAGCGAGTTAATTTTAATGATCCTATTTGGGTACTATACTCCTCTGGTACTACCGATAAACCAAAAGCCATTACACACAGCCATGGAGGTATCCTTTTGGAGCATTATAAGTATCTCACCTTCCATAGCAATGTAAAGGATGGAGATCGGTGCTTTTGGTACACCACCACCGGCTGGATGATGTGGAATTATATTCAAAGCTCCCTACTTTGTGGCGGAACTCTAGTAATGTATGAGGGCAGTCCGGCCTGGCCGGATATAGAAGCTCTTTGGCAGTTTGCCGCTGAAGCCAAAATCAACCATTTTGGCACCAGCGCAGGTTATATAGTAGCTAATTTAAAAGAAGATAAGCAGCCTAAGGAAAAGTACGACCTCACCAACCTCATATCTGTTGGTTCCACCGGCTCACCCTTACCCCCTGAAGGTTTTGACTGGATCTATAACTCGATAAAAAAAGAAGTATGGTTAACCTCTATCAGTGGTGGAACTGATATATGTAGCGCTTTTGTAGGCGGTAATCCACTGGATCCGGTAATCAGCGGAGAGATACAATGTCGGGCTTTGGGTTGCGATTTAAAAGCATTTAATGAAACAGGACAACCTGTTATGGAACAGGTGGCAGAAATGGTAATTACTCAACCCATGCCCTCTATGCCCATCTATTTCTGGAACGATATAGATAATAATAAGTACAAATCCAGCTATTTCGAGATGTATCCCGGCATTTGGCGACACGGAGACTGGATAGAAATTACAAAAAATAGAGGAATCAAAATCTATGGCCGATCAGATGCCACTTTAAATCGTGGAGGTGTACGGATAGGTACCAGTGAGATCTACAGTGCGGTGGATAAAGTAGAAGCTGTGACTGATAGTTTAATTATCTGCGTAGAAAGGGAAGGTGGTGATTTCTATATGCCACTTTTTGTAAAGCTAAAGGCGGAAAAAATACTTTCTGATGAACTGATGAAAGAAATAAACTCTACGATACGGCGGGAGTACAGCCCTCGCCACGTACCCGATGTGCTCATAGCAACACCTGACATTCCCTATACAATCAGTGGAAAAAAGACAGAAGCTCCAGTCAAGAAACTGTTTATGGGTAGGCCAGCGGATCAAGTGGTCAATAAAGGTTCACTTCGTAATCCCGAGGCCATGGATTTCTTCATCAAACAAGCTCAATCTTTCTTTAAAAGAAAGTAGCAATCATTTGATCACCCATACCTGTTCTAGATACGATAAAGTACCTTTACAATAATCTTATTGAATGAATATGAAAAAATCTGAAATTAACTTTACTATATCCCTAGACGATAAAAATGTGCCCGAAACAATTATCTGGGATGCCACAGAAAAGCCGAAAGACGGACCATCAGAAACGAAGGCCATTAGTATTTCACTCTGGGATGATGCCCAACGTAATACAATGCGCATAGACCTTTGGACGAAAGAGATGCCGGTAGATGAGATGAAAAGATTTTATGTTGACTGTTTAGGTGGTATGGCACAAAGTATCTTAAACAGTACCGGAGATGAATTTATGTCTACGGAAATAAACAATCTATGCGAAAAGATGGTTGAACATTTGAAGAAGGAAGCTCAAAAAGGATAGGAATCCATACCTCACTGACTGCAACCGTTTTCGAAAATCTTTCCACAAAAACGTATGCATGCCTACTATATCAGGGAAAAATGGTGTAGATTGTGGAAATTTAGCTCTTTGAGGACCATTATTTATTGAACAAACCAAATTCATCGAAAACTAAACGCACATTTATGAAGAAGATCTTTACTAAAGTCACTATGACATTTTTGGGTCTGTTTTGCGCATATGGGTTTACTTTAGCCCAAAGCACTACAGTGTCCGGGAATATCATAGATGAATCTAATAATGAGCCACTAGCCGGTGTCAACATTATAGTAAAAGGCAAAGTGGTAGGTACTATTTCTGATCCGGATGGAAACTTTTCACTTAACATTGATCAGGCTCCTCCCCTTACCCTGGTATTCTCATTTATTGGTTACGAAACGCAAGAAATAGAAATAACCAACGCCAGTACCTCTGGTCTGGAAATTAGTATGGCAGAGCAGTCTATGTTAGGACAGGAAATTGTAGTTTCTGCATCCAGAGTAGAGGAGAGCATTTTGGAGTCTCCGGTATCCATAGAAAAAATGGACATCTTAGCTATCCAAAATACTGCATCTGATAACTATTATAAAGGTATCGCTAATCTTAAAGGTGTTGATGTCACTACGAGTAGTATAAATTTCCAAATTATTAACGCCAGAGGGTTCAATTCAACGGGTAATACTCGGTTCGTTCAGTTAACTGATGGTATGGATACTCAGGCGCCAGCACTCAATTTCCCAATTGGTAATCTTAATGGCCCATCGGAACTCGATGTAGAGAGTGTTGAGTTTATTCCTGGTGCAGCTTCAGCTCTTTACGGACCAAATGCATTCAATGGTATTCTGCTGGTAAATTCTAAAAGTCCTTTTGACTATCAAGGAGTAAGTGCGTTTGCAAAAATTGGGGTGAATCATTTAAGCGACTCTGATCTGGATGCCGAAGGTCAAGAGATAGGTCCAGGTGGTACTCAGCCTATGTATGACTTTTCATTAAGGTATGCGAAGGCTTTCAATAACAAATTTGCCTTCAAAGTCAACTTCTCGTACAGTCAAGCTGAAGACTGGTACGGTACCAATTTGCAAGATCAAAGTGCGCAAAACGCCTTAGCTTCAGGCTTTAATCCTGGCAGTAATTTAGTACATGCTTTTGGTGACGAGGTATCTACAAATCTAGCTCTGGTTGGTCTATCGGCTGGAATAGCTGGTCTACCAAACCAGGTAGTTTCACGAACGCCGTACGAAGAACGTTTTTTAGTAGATTATGGCGCTGAAAATATTAAAGTAAATACTGGACTACACTACAGGCTGAATGATAAAATGGAATTACTGTATGGGTTGAACTACGGCTTTGGAACTACGGTTTATTCCGGTGCACAACGATATTCACTGGCTAATTTTTCCATTTTACAACACAAACTAGAGTTAAAAGGAGATAACTTCTTCTTAAGAGGATATACCACAAGAGAAAACTCTGGAGACTCCTACATAGCGGATTTAGCGGGTGTTCTGATCAATAGAGAATGGAAAAGCGATGCCCAATGGTTCGGAGAATATGCCGGTGCTTACGGAGCGGCACTTGCCGGTGGAGCAAACAATCAGGATGCACATATAGCAGCTCGTGGCGTGGCAGATCAAGGGCGTTTAGTCCCTGGAACTGCCGAGTTTGGTGCAGCATTGGACCGCGTTACCGGTCAAGTAATCCCAAATGGAGCATTATTTGATGATCAGACTAACCTATATCATGCTGAAGGACAATATGATTTCAAGAATCAAATAGATTTTATGGGCCTACAAGTTGGAGCAAGTTATAGATTGTATGACTTGAATTCTAACGGAACCATCTTCGCTGATTCAGCGGGAAATGACATAACTATTCAAGAAATTGGAGCATACGCGCAACTTTCGAAAAGTCTTCTTGAGGACAGACTAAAGCTTACAGGGTCTTTACGGTATGATAAAAATGAGAATTTTGATGCACAGCTTAACCCCAGACTTTCAGGAGTTTTTAGAGTAGCGGAAAATAATAACATAAGGGTCTCTTACCAGACAGGATTTAGAAATCCTACTACACAAGGTCAACATATAGATCTTAATGTTCTAACAGCGCAGCTCATCGGTGGATTACCTCAGTATGCAGAGAATTATAATGCTTACGAAAATGCTTATACCGTACCCTCAGTAAATGATTATATAGCAGCAGTCGCCGCTGACCCACTCGGAAGTGCGGCTTTAGGAAATCCTGCGAACTTGGCGCTCTTGGATCCTGTGGAAAGCTTTGATCCTGTTAAGCCGGAGCAAGTTCAATCCATTGAGATTGGTTATAAAGCGGTATTAGCAAATAAGTTGTTTATAGATATAGCTTATTACTACAATGAATTTCAAGATTTTATAGCGCAAAGGCAGATTAGAAAGTCTGCTGGAGAATTGGATTTAAATGCTACCACAATAACGGAGCAAAATATTAGAAATGCTCAAACGCTACTCACACCTGTAGTGACCCCAGAAAGAATCAATACTTTTCAAATTTACACCAATGTGAACCAAACGGTTAGCGCCCAGGGTGCTGCTATCGGTTTGGAA
>JBCCSU010000213.1:0-8406 GCA_039199635.1 Bacteroidota bacterium
AATAAGAATATGGGGTTTGAGCGTGAACAGACTTTGATGGTGACTATGCCAGGGGATAGCATCGGTTACAAGTCAGTTAAAAACGAACTCTTACAATTGGCAGGTGTAAAATCCGCTTCATTTATGATCGAAAAGCCAGGTAAAATGGTCCGTACTTCAGGCGTTTGGTATGAAGGTGCCGAGAATGATGAAGGCGTTAATGTTTACATGTTTTCCGGCGATACGGATTTGATCGAAACGATGGGCATGACCATGAAACAGGGTGAGTATTTTAAAGAAGGGACTCAGCAGTTTTACAGGGAATTTGTAGTCAATGAGAAAGCTATAGAATATTTTGGATGGAAGCCAGAGGAGGCGATTGGTAAGCTCATGGATTTTGGAAATAGAGGCGATGATCCCGGAAAGGTTATTGGGGTAGTCAAAGATTTTCACTTTAAGCATTTAAATGAAGAGGTAGACCCATTAGTAATGTATCTGGAACCCAATTACGAGGGAACACTCTTAGCCCTTAAACTAACCAGTGGTGATATGTCAAATACCGTTGATCTGATAAGAGCCAGGTGGTCTGAGATCATACCTCAGTATGAGTTTGAATATAGTTTTCTTGATGAAAGCTTTGATGCTTTGTTTGATCAGGAAAAACGGTTAGGTCAGATTTTTAGCGTCTTTGCCGTGTTAGCTGTATTTATATCCTGTTTGGGTTTATTTGGCTTAACTTCCTTCACTATTGAGCAACGTAAAAAATCAGTGGCGGTCAGAAAGGTGTTAGGTGCCACCGTGGTAGGTATAGTAGGACTGGTTTCTAAAGATTTTCTTAAGCTGGTAGTTTTAGGAATGTTAATAGCGGCTCCTGTGGCTTATTACGCTATGAATGCATGGTTATCTGAATTTGCCTATAATGTGGGATTCCAGTGGCTCGTATTTATTTATGCGGCCACGGCCAGTATTTTAGTAGCGTTTATGACCATAAGCTATCATTCGTTGAAGGCTGCAACCTCTAACCCAGTAAAATCACTAAGAGAACAATAGGTTCATGATCTATTTAGCATTAACGCTCCACATTCTTTGTATTGCTTCCAGCTAAGAGCGCCATTATTTCATCATCTGAAAATGAACTGAAATCACCTTCAACAGTGTGTTTCAATGCTGATGCAGCCGTGGCAAAATTGATTACTTTATCAGGTAGGTCTTTATAGTTGATCAAACTATAGACCAGTCCGGACATAAATGCATCACCTCCACCTATTCGATCTATCAACGGATATATATCCTGCTCAGATGCAGTATGGTGCACACCATCAGAATAAAGCACTCCTTTTATCTGATGGTGTGAATGGTTAATAATATTTCTAACCAGACTGCTGGATACTTTGAGATTCGGAAAATCTTTATGAAGCAGCTCAAAAGACTCCCTAAGTTGATCTTCATAAGGTGATTTTTTATTCTTCACGCTAATGCCGGTAGTAATTTCACAACTGTTAACATCACTTACCAAAACATCAGTGGCCTCAATAAAACCCGGTAAGATATGGCTGGGCTTTTTGTCGTAATTCCACAGTTTTTTGCGGTAGTTTAAGTCCCCTGACACGGTTAACCCCATTTCTTTTGCTTTGGTAATTGCTTCCTGACATGCGTAAGCTGCACCCAGAGAAAGTGCAGGTGTGATGCCGGTCCAATGAAACCAATCAGCCCCTTCCATAATAGTTTCCCAATCAATCATGCCGGGTTCTATTTCAGAGAAAGCGGAAGCTGCCCGATCGTAGATTACTTGTCCTGATCGTACCGAATTACCGGTTTCTACAAAGTAAATGCCGATCCTCTGCCCACCATAAAGCATATGCTTTATATTCACCAGATTTTTGGCCAGATCACGCAAGCTGAACTGTGCCAGTTCGTTGTCAGGAATTCGACTTATATAAGTAACATCAAGCCCCATATTTGATAAGCTTACCGCTACATTTGCCTCTGCCCCACCTACATTCATCACCATGTTTTCTTGTTCTCTCAATTTTGCGCAGCCTTGAGGAGAAAAGCGCAACAGAAGTTCGCCAAATGTTATTACTTTCATTTTTAATGTGCTTGATTCTTAGCAAACATAATTCATACTTGAGAAACAGCAAGTTGGTCTAACCGGTTATGTCAGCAACAGTGCGAGTATCAGCACTGTAATTATGCCCGTAATACCTTGTAGCAGCGTTATGAGCGTATAGCTTTTGTAGGTGTCTTGAACAGAGAGATTTCCAAACTGGCTTACTACCCAAAAATATGAGTCATTGGCATGACTTACCGTCATAGCCCCGGCACCAATGGCCGCCACTATGAGACTTATTTGTATAGTATCAGATATTCCGATGATCTGCACAAAAGGAATTAAAATTGAACTCGTAATGACTATAGCTGATGTACTGGAACCTTGAGAAGTTTTTAGAATGGCGGCAAGAATAAAAGAGCAAAGAATAAGATGAATGAAGCCTATATCGTACTGTTGTAGTACTGCCAGTAGCTCATCTTTTAAAGATGTGGCCTTAAGAACTGCTCCAAATGCACCGCCTACACCTGTTAATACCAGTATCGGCCCGGCCTGAGAAATGCCTTCGGCCAGCCACTCAGTATGCTGTTTCCTTGAATACGTCATTAGCTGTGATTGTGCTATTAGCACACCTATGAATAAAGCAGTTAATGGATTACCGAGAAATTGAATTAGCTGAGCTACATAGTTTTGGAGATCGAGAAATCTCAAGACAGAAGAAGCACTGATGAGTAGGATAGGTAGAAGTATAGGCAGTGCTGCCCGTAAAATACCTGACATGCCTGGTGTATTCTCTATTTCTAAATCTATCGCTTCAATGTTCATATTACTTCCCAGCCTTCTGGCTGATAATATGGAGATGAGTATTACCGGTATAGAAACGATCAACCCGATGAACATTACTGTACCTAGCTGATCGCTTACTCCTAAATTACCGGCAGCAGCGATAGGCCCAGGGGTAGGAGGAACCAATGTATGGGTAGTATATAATCCAGCGGCTAAACCTAGAGAGGTAGTAGCGCTTGATACCCGTGAGTTTTTAGCAACTAGCTTACTAAGTTTGGATAAAACAATATACCCTGAATCACAAAATACAGGCACACCTACAATAAAGCCAAGTATTGACATCGCGGTTACAGGTCGTCTTTTGCCGAAAAGCTGTAATACAAATTCAGCAATTCTCTGTAGGGCACCTGATTTTTCAATGAGTACGCCTAAAATACTTCCAAAAACCACTAAAAGACCAATACTTCCAAGAAGCTCACCAAAACCGGAGGTGATTTTTTCGATGATAATTTCAGGGGATAACCCAAGAGCGAAACCAGTTAACGCAGTTGCAGCAAGTAAACTAATGATAGGATGGATTTTAACCACTGAAGTAAGAAGAATGATCGATCCAACAGCAGCCGTAAGAACAAGAAGAATGAAAAGAAAGGTACTCATGCTGCTAATGGATTTGAATTATAGGATGCTTTACTGTAAGACTTGTTTTTATACGTCCTTCCCTCAAGCATTATAAAAAGTTCTTTCTTGGCACCAATAGATCTTAGCATTCTCATTCAGTGATAAAATTTGTAACTTCATTACTTACCAAAGCTCTTAATGATGACAACTACAGACATAGCTAATCGATTTTTAGAATTATGCCGTAAACAAGATTGGCAGCAGATTTACAGTGAATTGTATAGTCAGGATGCTGAGAGTGTGGAGCCTCCGGGTACGCCCTGGCCTAATATCAAAGGCTTAGATGCTTTTGCTAACAAGGGCGAAAAATGGCAAAGCATGATTGAAGAGCACCATGGAATGGAGGTAAGCGATGCATTGATCACTGATAATTTCTTTGTCATAAAAATGACCTCTGAAAACACCATGAAGGGAATGGGAAGAGTGAAATTCGAGGAATTATGCATGTACGAAGTTCAAAACAGTAAAATTATCAAGGAGCAGTTTTTTTACACGCCCCAAGATTGACCACAGCTAATAATACTAATTAATTTACTTAATACTAATAATTTTAGTATTTTGGCAGTATGGAAACTCGCTCCATACTGCATATGGACTTAGATACATTTTTTGTGTCTTGTGAACGGCAAATTGATAGTCGTCTTGAAGGCAAACCCATTCTCATTGGTGGGTTAACGGACCGTGGTGTAGTAGCTTCTTGCAGTTACGAGGCCCGTAAATTTGGGATACATTCTGCTATGCCTATGAAGCAAGCAAAACAATTATGCCCTGAAGCTATCCAGATTAGAGGTAACTCTATGACCTATAGCAAAAAATCAGAAGAAGTTACAGAAATTATAAAAGAGGCTGTTCCTGTCTACGAAAAAACATCCATAGACGAGTTTTACGTGGATTTGAGTGGGATGGATCGGTTTTTCAATAGCTACAAAATAGCTTCTGAGCTACGTGAAAAGATCATAAAGGAGACCAAACTGCCGATCTCTTTTGGCTTGTCAGAGAATAAAACCGTTTCAAAGATAGCCACCGGGGAAGCTAAGCCCAATAATAAAATTAGGATCAATTACGGATCAGAAAAGCCATTTTTGGCGCCCCTTTCGGTAAAGAAAATACCCATGATAGGGGATAAGACCTACATAACCCTTTGCGGGCTAGGCATTAAGCGAATTGAAACCATACAAGAAATGCCCGTGGAGCTGATGGAAAAAGTACTAGGTAAAAACGGTATATCCATATGGCGTAAAGCCAATGGCATTGATCAATCACCTGTAGAGCCTTATTCTGAGCGTAAATCTATCTCTACAGAACGGACTTTTGATAGAGATACCACAGATATAAAAAAACTCAAAGGCATCATGCTGGCTATGGCTGAGAATCTTGCTTTTCAGTTAAGAAGGGGAGAAAAACTCACTTCATGTGTAACTGTTAAGGTTCGGTATTCTGATTTTAATACGTACACACTTCAGAACAGGATTCCTTATACCTCAGCGGATCACGTATTGATCTCCAAAGTACTGGAACTATTCGATAAGCTTTATAACAAGCGCCTCTTGGTACGTTTGATAGGGGTACGTTTTAGCCATTTAGTGAATGGAGGGTATCAGATAAATTTATTTGAAGATGCTACGGAGATGATCAACCTGTATCACGCTATGGATTATATACGTGATAAACACGGTGATAGAAAAGTGATGCGGGCGGGAGGTATTGAAGCCAGAACCATAAGCCGTTTTAACCCTTTTACCGGAGAGCCACCACCGCTTTTGGCGAATAGAAGATCCTAAAAAGTAGCGAAAAGAGTTCCGGGTGCTAAACCGAGATGCATAATATCCTACTGACAGTCTTAGCCAAAGATCTAAAACTAAAATATGTACATCAACATTCATTCATACTACAGTTTTAAATATGGAACCATAAGTCCCAAAGACATTCTGGCACAGGCTGAAAAATTTGGTCTTGAAAGCATAGCACTTACCGATATTAATTCCACCGCAGGCAGCCTTGAGTTTGTGAGGTTAGCCCATAAAAGCGGAATCAAACCGATTTTAGGCATTGATTTTAGAAATGGTGCCCAGCAGCAGTTCGTGGGCGTTGCTAAGAATAATCAGGGATATAAAGAGCTTAATGATTTTCTTTCCCATCATCTGCATAATGAGTTGTCTATCCCTGATCGTGCTCCCGTTTTCGAGAATGCATTTGTTATCTATCCGTTTAAAGGAGACATTGATTTTCAGCTTAAAGAGCATGAATTTATAGGTGTTAGTCCCTCGGACCTTCTAAAATTACGCTTTTCAAAATGGCACAATACACCTGAAAAGTTAGTCGCTTTCCCTACCATTACTTTTCGCCACAAGCGTGATTTTAATACCCATCGGTTACTTAGGGCTATTGATAATAACACGTTGCTCAGTAAGCTTTCCAAGACCGAGGAGGGTGATCAGTATGATCTATTTCTGGCCCCTGACGAGATGCTTAGGATTTATAAGGAATACCCAAACCTAGTGTATAGGAGTAGTGAGCTGCTATCCCAATGCACTATTAATTTTAAGTTTCACAATAACGTCCCTCAAAACTTAAAGACCTATACCCGGTCAGATGAGGATGACTTTAAAATACTCAGAAGGCTATGCTTGCGGGGTATTTCTTACCGATACCCTAAGCGCCACTTTAAGATCTACCGAAGGTTGGCTAAAGAGTTACAGATCATCAGGCAGAAGGAGTTTGTATCGTATTTTTTGATTAACTGTAAGATTGTAAACTACGCAAGAAAAAAAGGCTATTATTATGTTGGCCGTGGAAGTGGCGCTAATAGTGTAGTAGCTTACCTGATCAGGATCACCGATGTAGACCCTATTGACCTTGATCTATATTTTGAGCGATTTATAAACCTATACCGGCAAAATCCACCTGATTTCGACATCGATTTTTCATCACGTGATCGTGATGACGTTACCCGCTTTATTTTTGAATTCTTCAATAAGAAGACACCAAACGGAGTTTCTTTATTAGCCACCTACAGCACATTTCAATACCGCGCAGCTATACGAGAGCTGGGGAAGGTATTTGGGGTGCCACCACATGAAATTGACAAAATTTCCAAAAGTGGTCAGCCACACGATAAACTTTCAGAAATGGTGCTTAAGTATAGCGGGTACATCGCTGGAATACCTAGCCATTTAAGTATTCACGCAGGAGGTATTTTAATTTCTGAAAAACCTATTCACTATTTCACTGCCACTAGTTTACCTCCTAAGGGTTTTCCTACTACACATTTTGATATGCATATAGCCGAAGATGTAGGGCTCTACAAGTTTGATATTTTGGGCCAACGCGGGCTCGGAAAAATCAAGGATTGCCTTGAATTAATAAAAAATAACCATCCGGAAGCTCCTGATATTGATATTCACGATTTTAAGGCCTTAAAGAAAGACGAAAAAATAAAAGAACTTTTACGGGAGGCGAAAGCTATAGGGTGCTTTTATGTAGAATCACCGGCTATGCGAATGTTACTAAAAAAACTCAGGGCAGATGAGTACTTGGGCTTAGTAGCGGCTAGCTCCATCATACGACCTGGTGTGGCAAAGTCCGGGATGATGCGTCAATATATTATCCGGTTTCGTGAGCCTGAGCGAATAAACGATGCGCATCCGGTGATGCAAAAAATCATGCCTGATACTTTCGGTGTGATGGTTTACCAGGAAGATGTGATAAAGGTAGCACACTATTTTGCAGGACTTGATTTAGGTGAAGCAGATGTTTTAAGGCGTGGGATGTCAGGTAAGTATCGCTCACGGGAAGAATTTCAAAAGGTAAAAGCGAAGTACTTTCAAAACTGTAAGCAAAGAGGTTATGACTATGCGTTGACGGCTGATGTATGGCGCCAGATCGAGAGCTTTGCCGGGTATGCTTTTGCTAAGGGGCACTCTGCCTCTTATGCGGTAGAAAGCTATCAAAGTCTTTTTCTTAAGGCATATTATCCGCTAGAATATATGGTGAGTACTATAAATAACGGTGGTGGCTTCTACAGGGTGGAGTTATATGTTCATGAGGCGCGGATGCATGGCGCAGAAATACTACCTCCGTGTGTTAATAAAAGTGATGCTTTTACCAGGATATACGGTAAAAATATTTTCTTGGGGTTTAGTCTGGTGAAAGATCTAGAAACTAATGTAGTATTTGAACTTAACAGGGTGCGCATGGGTGAAGGGGCCTTTGAAAGTTTGGAAAATTTTATAGAAAGGGTTGAAATTTCGCTAGATCAATTATCCATTTTGATACGTGTAGGTGGTTTTAGATTTACAGGTATCAATAAAAAAGAGCTACTTTGGAAAGCTCATTACCTGTTAGGAAGCAGCAAGAAAAGTAATCCATACCCTACACTATTTAGCAATAATTACAGGCAATTTACCTTGCCAAAACTCAGTTTCAATTTGATGGAAGATGCTTTTGATGAGATGGAACTGATAGGCTTTCCTCTATGCAATCCGTTCAGCCTGGTTAAAAGTGACTTTACAAGTAACTTATGTGTTGAAGATTTGAAAAATCATGTAGATAAGGAGGTGACCATCATGGGGTACTTGATCACTATAAAAAATACAAGTACATCAGGGGGGAAACGCATGCATTTCGGTACGTTTTTAGATATTCAGGGTCATTTTATTGATACCGTTCATTTTCCACCTTCCGCTGCAAAATGGCCATTTCGTGGCCGCGGAGTATACACGATTACCGGTAAAGTAGTAGAGGAATATGACTTTAAAAGCATTGAAGTTAGTAGAATGGAGAAAGAAATTTACATTGATGATCCCCGGTATTCCGTAGATGCAGATGAGCTAACCTTATAGCTATGCTGGGATGTATTTTTTAAAAATACTATCCAGCTTCATTTGAATAACTCCAAAAAAGGCTTCTTTAAA
>JBCCSU010000214.1:0-8314 GCA_039199635.1 Bacteroidota bacterium
AGGTTAAGAGAAACTCATCTATTCCCTTTGTAGTAAGAACTGCTGGCTTAGAGACAAAAGTTCTTGGTACTGAATTCAACATAAATGCTTACCCTAAAAACGAGTTTGTCGCTGTCACACTGGAATCCGGTAGTGTATCTGTTACAGGGTCTCTAAAAGAGAATTTGTTATTGAATCCAGGCGAGCAAGCTAAATTTTCTCTGGAAACTCGAGAATTAACAAAATCAGCGGTGGACATTTCACAAGTCATTTCCTGGCGGGAAAAACGCCTAATTTTTGACGACACCCCTATTGATGAAGCTTTTAACACATTGGAGCGCTGGTACGGTGTGGAGTTCATCTTTAATAATGATCCTCAACTAAACTGCTACGTAAACGGGGTATTTGAAAAAGCCCCCCTAGCAGCGGTATTGGAGAACTTGAGTTTTGTCAAAGATTTCGAATTTGAACTAATAGAAAGTAATCAAGTAATTATCAAAGGTCAAATATGTAAATAGGAATTAGGAAATAACTCTTAAAATATCACCAGGTGATATTGAAAGACAGCCTGAAATGACTTTGGACGGACAAGTCAGGCTGCCAGGCTTAATAAATCATGTTATTAAACTTATTTCAAAATTATGAAATTAGAATTACTAAAAACTATAATGTTTTTATCTAAGAATGCTTGCTATTTTATTTTGCTACAGGTCATCGGGCTACAAATAGTAATAGCAGGTAATACTACAGCACAATCACTCGAGGAGGTAAAAATCTCTCTACAAGAAAATAACGTCACTTTAAAAGAAATTTTTCAAGCTATAGAAAATAAAACAGAGTTCAAATTTGTATTTGATCGCACCATAGCTACTTCAAAAAATCGCTTTACTATTGATCACACGAACTCCGCTCTAACCGAAGTATTAAAGCAGTTAGCACTGGATGCAGACTTGCAATTTAGACGAGTGAATGATAATATATCAGTAAAAAAAATAAAGCGGAAGAAAGAATCTAAGGCAGTACCACTCATTTTAGAGAAGATAGTTTCCGGGACCGTTTTGGATGAAGACGGAGAGCCTCTGGTGGGGGCTACGGTTCAGATCAAGGGATTCACAATCGGTACAATAACAGATGTTGATGGAAATTATACGCTTTCTGTTCCAGATGATGCTAATATACTCCTGTTTTCATTTGTAGGATATAAAACGGAAGAAGTCGTCATTGGCAACCAATCAGTGATTAATGTATCTATGACTGAAGATATTTCCACGCTTAACAACATTGTAGTCGTGGGCTACGGCACTCAAAAAAAGAGCGATATTGTCAATGCTGTGGCTGTTGCTGACGTGGAAAAAGGCATGTTGACACCTACCGCCGATGTGAATGAAATGCTCCGGGGTAGAATAGCCGGATTACAGGTAGATGTAGGAGGAGGTACCTTAAGGCCCGGTGGCACGTCTGATATTATATTTAGGGGGCGTAGCTCTGTAGAAGGAAACGTAAGTGCTATTTACGTAGTAGATGGCATCATAAGAGACGGTGGAATAGAAGATATAGATTCTGATGATATTGAATCTATTGAATTTTTGAAGGACGCATCAGCCCAAGCGATTTACGGGTCACGTGGTGCCAACGGGGTAGTACTGATCACTACGAAAAGAGGTAAAACTGGAAAAGTAAGTGTGAGTTACCACGGCTATCTCACCACACGTACCATAGAACGAAATTTTGATGTGTACAGTGGCCAGGAATATGCGCAGCTGAGAAGAGAGGCAGTACGAGCCAATAATGCAGACGATGAATATCCTAACGATGAAGACATATTTTCGGAAACGGAATTAGAGTCTTTAGAAAACAGCCGCTTTGTGGATTGGGAAGACGAACTAGTCAGTAATGGTTTTGTCAACAGTCAGTCCCTAAGTATTTCCGGAGGTACTGAGAAAACAAAAGTATTTGGTAGTATCAATTATTTCAAGGAGGATGGTATTATTCCCACCTCTAGTTACACCAGAAAAACATTACGGTTAAACATAGATCAGCAAATCAGCAATAAGTTCTCTGTAAACTTTGATCTCAACTTACTAAATGACGATACTGAGAGAGCGGCCAATGTAAATGTTATTACCTTTTCACCACTAGGACGAGCTTACGATGACGAAGGAAATATTACTCGTTTTCCCAGCGGAGAAGAACTATCTGCTGTCAATCCATTATGGAACTTGAGAGAGGCAGATAACGATGAGAAAGGAAATGACTTTGTCATCAACATATCCCCAAGATGGCAGATAACGGAAGGCCTGCGTTATGAGCTAAAAACAAATTTTACCAGAAGAACATCCGAACGCGGTCAGTACCAATCATCATTAAGTTCGGCTGGGGATGATGTCGGCGGGATCGCCAGAATTGATAACCGATTAACGGAGTCCTATTTGGTAGAGAATATTTTGACGTATGACAAGGCATTGAATCAGGACCATCAAATGAATGTAACCCTTGTGCAGTCGGCACAGGAAAATAGGTTTAGCCGGAATTTTACAGAAGGGCAGGGGTTTACAAATGAAAGCCTGAGCTATAACGGGATTACAAATGCTGTGGGCAATGTAATTGTAGAACGTGATCAGAACCAACAGCGACTAGCCTCATTTATGGGTAGGCTGCGCTATAATTTTAAAGAGCGGTACTTGTTTACGGCAACCGCCAGGGCAGATGGCGCATCGGTTAATTCAGAAGACAACAAGTGGAGCTTCAATCCAGCTGCTTCTTTTGCCTGGAAGCTACATGAGGAACCTTTTTTAGGATATAACAATATTACTCAACAGTTAAAGTTAAGGGCCAGTTATGGTTCCCTTGTGAATGATTTGGGTCGCGCCTATACCTCTCTCTTTACGGCAGAAGGTCAGAACTATATTTTTGACAGTGAATCGGCTTCCGGCTTTTCTCCTTCGGTCATACTGCCCAACACCGATCTTAAGTTTGAAAGAGTAACTACGTTAAACCTCGGACTGGACTTCATATTATTTGAAAGACTTTTAGAAGGCGATATTAACTACTACGATTCCAGGACCACTGATTTATTATTAAGGCGTGGAGTACCTTCTATAACCGGTTATCAATTTACCTTCTTCAATGCGGGTGAATTACAGAACAAGGGTATAGAACTCAATTTGACGGCCAATATCATTGATACCGAAAGTTTCAAATGGTCTGTTTCTACCAATTGGTCGAACAATAAAAATGAATTGTTGGAATTATACGATGATGGAGACGGAAATCCAATCTTAAATGACGATACCTATAATTATTATGTAGGTCAGTCTATTGGTGTTATTTATCAATACGAATTTGATGGTATCTGGCAGGAAGGTGAAGATTTTGAAAACGCACCCCAGGCAAATCCGGAATCGGCGCTTCCACAGGATAACCTCCGTCCGGGTGACATCAAAATAAAAGATACAAATGGCGTAGATGAAAACGGAAATTTAACAGGTGTTCCCGATGGACGGATCACACCGGAAGATCGTGTTTTTAAAGACCCCAACCCGGATTGGTTTGGTTCTTTTTCGACTTCGCTGGCCTACAAAGGGTTTGACCTATTTGTAGATTTTTATGTAGTACAAGGTGCCACTAGAGTAAATCCGTTTCTTTCAAGCTTTAACAATGGAGGAACGCTCTCAGGAAAATTGAACGGCGTAGAAGTAGACTATTATACTCCTGAAAACCCTTCTACAGATTTCCCCAGACCCAATTTTGATACCACACCATTATATCTAAATGCATTAGCGATTAGAGATGCTTCCTACGTGCGCTTGAGAACGGTAAGCCTTGGATATACACTGCCTAATCAGATCACTTCTCGTTTAAATCTGGAATTAATCCGGCTTTATGTTACTGCTACCAATCTTTTTACCATTACCGATTATATTGGATATAGCCCGGAAGTTAATATAAGAGATACCTTTTCAAATGCCGATACTGGCTACCCGGATTCAAGAAGTTTCACAATGGGGTTAAGAGTAAAATTATAAATAAAGAAATAATGACTAAGACAATATTCAACAGTAACCTAAGTGGTTACCTGATTATATTACTGATCTGTTTTGTTTCAGGGTCTTGTGAAGACTACCTGGAGGAGCAACCAAGTACATTAATTGATTCCAATTACATTTACACCACTGAAGATGGTCTAAGATCCGGTGTTGTCAGTCTTTACAAGTTTCACAGAGACCGCTATGATAGTCGTACCGAAGATTTTATGGGTGCCGTTCTCATGTCAGCCAGAAGTGATTTGGCGTTTAGCAGGTCAGGCTACACCGGCTTAATGGGGAGGTATCAAAGAGGAGTATCTCCTGTGGATCAAGGTGCTAATTTTGTATCTTCTCTGTTCTGGAAGCATTTCTATAACATCGCCAATAAGGCTACCGAAATCATCAATTCTGCGGAAGAGCTGGAGGGACTGGATGAAGAGGCAAAAGCTCAGATCATGGGTGAGGCCAAATTTTTTAGAGCCCATTCCTATTTTTACCTATATCGCATGTTTAATAACATCTATGTAAGCTCAGAGACGATTACAGTGGATAATGCTTTCGATGTGATAAATGACAAATCATCTCCGGAAGAGATTTTAGGATTGATCACTGAGGATCTCGATTTTGCCATAGAGAGCTTACCATGGTCGGATACCTTTGGCAGGGTTACTAAGGGAACGGCCATGCACGAAAGAGCAAAGGTAGCCATGTGGCAGGGCGACTGGGAAGAAGCTAAATCTCTGGCCGTCTCTTTGATAGAAGAAGGACCGCATAGCTTGGTAGAGTCTACCGAAGAAGTGTTTTCAGGTGACCGGAATAATTCAGAAGCCTTGTTCGTAATACAATCTGAGGATGGTCTACTTGGTGGAGGTGACAATACCATGATGAATGCCAATTATGTAACTCAATATTTTCAGATCAATGGCATCGAGTCCAATATTGCCCAGGGCGGCAGGGGTTTTTCTCGAGTGCTGCCCAACCGGTATTTATTGGGGCTACTTGCCGAAGACGAAAACGACACCAGGGATAATAATACATACTTCAGGTTAAAGTATTTTTTTACGTCTGGCGACAGAATTAACCAGGAGATAGACATTTATGAACCGATAACCGATCTAAACAACCCGAGTAGTACGTATCAAAGATTTTATCAGAGACTTCACCCATCCTGCATAAAATTCGCACAAGAAGATGATAATCCGGATTCCTACCTGCAACGGAGTAATATAATGGTATATCGATTGGCAGAAACCTATTTGATAGCCGCAGAAGCAATTATGCGCTCTTCTGGCGACCCATTGCCTTATATAAATGCGATAAGGGAAAGAGCCAATGCAGCACCTTTAACCAGTGTAGACGAACAAGCCATTTTGGATGAGCGTGCGCGTGAACTTGCTTTTGAGGGGCAGCGCTGGTTTACATTAAAAAGGATGGGCCAGGAGGTGATCGACCGACAGATTACCAGTTTTGCAGGTGATGGTGAATTTTTCCCTAATAATCTCGGAGATAGAGATCCAAGAACGAATTGGCAATCCCATTATATCAATTTTCCGATTGCGCAGATTGATCTGGATCTGTTAGGGCCCAATTATCCGCAAAACGAGGGCTATAATTAGGAGGCAGTAACACTTCGGCACATCGAAAAGCAAACGGTTTTTACATGAATAGTAATAAATATAGATATGTCATATTTATGTTATGTTTTATAACCGTCTTACTAGTTTTTGGATGTGCCGAAAAAAATAGAAAGTCTGATGCGACTAGGATTATAGCACATAGAGGTGCCTGGAAAGCTGATAATTCACCACAGAATTCAATGGCTTCCCTAAAGAAAGCTCTAGCACTAAATTGTTACGGATCAGAGTTTGACGTTAGGATGACTTTGGATGATTCACTGATCGTTACTCATGATCCTGACTATAATGGTTTAGTAATTGAAGAAAGTACATTCGAGCAATTAAGGACAAGGAAGTTAAAAAATGGAGAGACTTTACCGCTGTTAAGAAATTATCTTTTGGCAGGCCTGGAAGGGAATACAGGAACCCGGTTAGTCTGCGAAATTAAGCCTTCACAGTCCGTTGAACGAGGGGTAATGATCGCTGATAAGGTGTTAGCGCTGGTTAAGGAATTAAAGGCTGATCATAGTGTCATGTACATAAGCTTTAGTTATTCTATATTAAAACGTTTGGAAGAAACTGATCCGTCAGTTCGCACCCACTATCTAGATGGTAGTAAATCACCTCAGCAACTCAAAGAAGATGGCATTGATGGAGCAGATTATCACCTGTCCGTTTTCAGGAAAAATCCGGAATGGATAGCCGATGCCCGAGAGAATAACATTGAATTGAATGTTTGGACCGTAAATGACCCTGAGGACATTGATTGGGTTTTGAACCATGAATTCGACTTCATCACTACTGACGAACCTGAACTTGTGTTCGAAAGAGTAAAAAAAATGAATAATGACTCAAATACAGCGCACTGATCATATTTAGATGAGCTGCAATTTGGCACACAGTAACTTGTTAAAGAAATTAATCAAAGATGTGTAAGTGTAATATTTTGATTTTGATTTTTGCTATTAGCCTCTATTCTTCGGGGTGTACTCAGAATATTCGGGATGATGAAAGTGCCACTAAGGTGATTGCTCACCGAGGAGCATGGAAAGAATCCGGTTTGCCACAGAATTCATTGGCTTCGTTCAGAAAGGCCATTAATTTAGGTTGTAACGGATCCGAATTTGATGTTAGCATGACTGTAGATGATAGTTTGGTCATTGCACATGGGCCGATGCATCAGGGACTACGAATAGCAATTACACCTTACCAGGAGCTGATAGCAAAAAAGTTAAGCAATGGAGAACAACTATCCACTTTAAGAGAGTTCATTGCCGCGGGGAGCTATGATAACAATTACACCACCTTCATTTGTGAGATAAAAGGACAAGCAACACCCGAAAGAAAATACAGAGTGGCTGAAAAAGTAATTAGCCATTTTAAAAAAGCCGACCTGCTTGACCAGGTACTATTTATTGGATTCGATTATGAAATCATGAAGCATTTAATTGATATTTCACCTGGTGTAAAAGTTCACTATCTAGGAAAAAACAAAACAATGAATGAATTGGCGAGTGCCGGTTTTTCGGGGGTCAGTTACCGGTACAGGTATTTTCAGCAACACCCTGAATTAATTGATTTGGGGAGAAGTTTAGGTCTAAAGCTAAATACCGGTACAGTAAATGACTCCCTGGTGATGGATTGGTTCATCACCAGAGGTTTTGATTACATAGGAACCGATGAACCGGAATTACTTTTGAGAAGAGTAGTAAATAGTCATTCGCAAAAAGAGTGAAAATAGTTTGTAATGAAGCATTTAAGTAGGTGAGGCGACAATAGGTAAATGGAACATGTGCCCGACAACCTCATGATTAGTTACTAGCTACTCTAACAGCTCACTTATTTTCCTCATAAAGCATCCTGATCATGCCATCCTTCAACCCTACATCGGGAACCACAATTTCGCTGATTCCGCCCCGCTGCATCACGGAAATATAGATCTCAGAAGCTGGTATGATCACATCGGCACGGTCGGGGTTTAGCTGGAGTTTGTAAATCCGATCATCCACTGTAGTTTCTCTTAACATACTTTGGATAGTTATTAACTCTGAAAGCTTCATGTTCTGACCTTTTTCCTTGCCCCCGAGTTCAAACAGCTTGTTAATATTACCACCGGTACCAATTGCAGTCCTTAATTCACTGATTTCTGTGGTACTGGTTATCCAGTCCTCCATCTCTGTCCACATTTGGGGAGTATCCAGGTGGTCCATACGCCTTACCGAGCCAATCTGAAAACTCCTCGACCCAATGAGTTTTCCCTGCCTGATCAGGTTAAGCTCTGTGCTGCCTCCACCTACATCAATATGCATGTAGCTCAGCTTTTCATCTAAATGCTCAGCTATGGCTTTGTTGATCAATGTAGCTTCTTCTCCACCATCTATTATTTTAATTTGCAGTCCTGTTTTTTCCTTTACTTCATCGGCCACTTCCTGTCCATTTTTTGATTCACGCATAGCAGAAGTAGCACAAGCTATATAATGATCTACTTCATAAAGCTCTATAAGCAGGGCAAATGCTTTCATAAGCTTGTGAAACTTTTTGATGCTTTTTGCTTTGAGCTTTCCTGAGCTAAACACGTCTTGCCCCAAACGCAGCGGAAACCGAACATATTCGAGTCGTTTGAAATGATCAACCTCTTTATATCTTAAAATATTGGTTCCAATGCCATCCGTTTTCAGGTTACCAACATTTTAA
>JBCCSU010000215.1:0-8258 GCA_039199635.1 Bacteroidota bacterium
CTGATCATAAATAGCTACTTCATCGATGATGCCATTAAAAAAACGGGTGGCGGCATTGTCTACCTGATGCCAACCTATAGTGAGGGCTTCATCGTTTGCATTGATTGAAGAAACGTGATCGTCTCTGAATTTGACTATATTAATGTCTTCTACTCCGTCTACGTAGAGTTTTAACTCATTGGATGAAAATGTAAAGCCTACATGATGCCAATTGTTGTCAAATACAGGAAGGGATGAATAGTAGATCTTCAGGTTTCCAGAGGAACTTGTGCCGTTTTCTGAAATTACTACTTGTAGTTTGTCACTATCTGTGGCACTAACGGTGGTGGCACTCATAATCCATCCTCGCTGGTTGTTCACATTTCCACCCTGGTGTTTACCTACAATGATCCCTCCACTAGCTCCTGGATCTGCCGCTTTGATCCATGCACTTGCACTCAGGTTGTTCGTAATATTCAGTGTAGCACTATGGGCGACAGTTACTTTATCATCCACTCCATCAAACGACAACCCCTGACCTTGCTTACCTGATGCCCATGAGGCACCGTTAATCGTTCCGTTAAAACTGTTTATATCATCGACTGCCGCGGTCCCCGAACCCGTACTGAAGCGATATTTGAGATATGGGTTGGGCAGAGTAGATCCTGATACTATCAACTCTTGAACAGCCTTTGGGGGGAGCACATAGCTCAAATTCCCAAAGTCATCGTAGACGTAGTAGGTGTCGGCCCACTCGCCAGGTGTGTAGGTGGTCATGTTGGGAGCCTGGACGGCCTGCACCCGTTTTAAGACGGTTTGCCCCTGCTTGTCGACAAATTCGATTACTGCGTGGTCTTCTTCATCAACGCTAACATTAGTATATAGTGTTGCATCCTCGTATTCACCTGAGGCATGAGGTAGTCCGTTATTAACATCAACATCCCAAAAGAATATTTCCCCATCCTGACTAGATTTATTATAACGTCTTATGTAACGGTTGGATCGGTCAAGTAAAGGATCGATGGTCCATGAAATCCAGTCAGAACCTGGCGAACTTGTTTTGGAGGCAAAATTTCGTGACGACTTCTCGTGATGGTAATAAGCGAATGGAAAACTGTCTTTTGCAATATGTTCATAAGTACCCTTATAAAAATCAGATTGGTCAACCAATGGGCTCATAGAGACGCTGCCATCACTTGAAGAACTGCGATATGGAAGATATTCACGAGGAACTTTACCAGCTACATCATATACAATCGGAACCTTTACATCGTATTGTAATGGAGAGGCTTTTTTAGATACCTGTTGAATCTGTCTGCCCAACCCATCGAGGTACTGCGTTTCAGTAATTAATACTGCAGGATCATTTTCCATATCCAGGTTTGCATTGTAGTTATACACGTTGGACGGCAGCAAAAACTGGTATGATCTAACGAAGTTTAAATTGTCCGGAACAAGGTTATAATCCGGCATACGATGATTAATGACTTCTACCGCTCCACTTGATGGCCCCCAACACCCGTTTACGTTTTTGCCTCTAACCATATAAAACCCCGAAATAGGGTTGATTAATGTTTCTCCGGTGTCTGATTCATCTTCACCCGTTGCCAGCCGTTGCCAATAGTAGGTGATAGCTGCTGTGGATACATTGTTTTTATTGAGCGTTGTACTGTATGGATCTAGGTTAATGTTCATCTCCGGATCATTCGGCATTGGCGCGGAAGGAAGCTCACTTATGGTGATGGGCACCCTACTGCTGGGACAACCGGCAGCATCTGTCTTTAGAAGCCAGACAGTCGTATCTGTAGTAAAAACCTCAATAGATGTGCCAACAGCCAAGGCCTCGGTGGCCGTCGAACTATTGTACCACTGGTAAATTCCGTTAACCGGTTCCAAGCCAGGCACTTCACCATCCACTGTCAACTGAATTAATCCAATATCGGCACAGACATCTTCATTGGTTTTACCTCCGTTTACCGTGGGGGCTGGTGTGCCTCCCTGGATAATAAGTTGCCGGGAGTCTGTACTTGTACAGCCATTTACCGAGGTATAACTGTAGGTGATTTGATAGGTTCCTGGAGTAATAGAATTCGTTAAGAGCGTCTGGTTAACATTATCTATAGCGGCATTGACTGTACTATTAGCACTTGTCCATACACCGTCTGCCACAGGCAGCACATTTGGTGTTAGTAGATTTAACGGTACAGACTCCTGACACGAAGACAGATCAAGACCTGCTTCGACATCCGGAAAGGGTTTCACTTCAGCATTGACACTGCTTATACTGCTGGATTCACAACCGATACCTGATACCATTTTAACAAAAAATGATTGGGAACCCGTCAGGTAGAAGGTCATACTGGAATTCCCCGTACCTGAAAATGCATAGTCATCGGTATTGGTAGGGACAGGATTTTGCCCGGCTGCATCAAAGTACCATATACAAGTGCCTGAGGGGTTAGTCACAGATAAGGTTATTTCACCTTCTCCACAGCGTACGGCATCCTGCAGAAGAGGATTGGGAGGTGCCGGATCAATTAATATTGATATCGCTGTTCTCACGCTGGTGCAGTTCGAACCTGTTTTGGCCGTTAACCAGACCGTTCTATCCACGCTCGTTGTAATATCAACTGATGTCTGGGTAGAAAAGGGTGTGGGAGACGATGCTGAGTTGTACCAGGCATAGGTTCCATTCACCGGGTCAGTATCGGGAGACTCACCATCTACTATTAATTGTACAGTACCCCCAGGTGAACAGATGCGCTCTGTAGTTTTCCCACCATTTACCCGTGGTGCTGGCGTAGCGGATCTAATAATCAATTGTCTGGTGTCTGTTCGGGCACAACCTTGACTGCTTTCAAACCGATAGGTTAATATGTAAGTGCCAGTAGAAAGAGTGCTAACATCAATGGTTTGGTTCGTGTTATTGATTGCAGTATTGACTGAACTATTACTACTGGACCACGTTCCCCCTGAGGTAGGCGTTACACCAGGTGTGACCAGATTTAATACGCCGTTTTCAGAACAGGCAGAAATTGTAGAACCGGCATCTACTTGAGGGAAACTATTAATTATCCCCATAACGCTTCCCAGGCCTGAAGAAACACAGCCATTGGAACTACTTCTCGCCCAATACGTGTGAGTGGAGGTTAAATAGGTGGTCATGGAGGAATTACCGGCTCCTGAAAACACATAGGCATCATCGTTTGTTGGGATCGGGTTTGTACCATTACTGTCGAAATACCAGAGATAGCTACCGGAAGGACTGATGACACTCAGTGTTACTTCTCCTTCTCCGCAACGACTATCGTTCGATAAATTTGGTGGAGCAGGAGGAGTATTGATGGTTGCAACGGCGTTAATTGTTACCGTACAATTATCGATAAAGTCATCTACCCTTACTTTGTAGGTAGTAGACGTACTGACATTTACATTTAATGTAGAATTAGTTTCACCTAAAAGTAATGTACTACCCTGATACCATTGGTATTGGATATCATCATTTTCAGAGGTCGGACCACCTAAAACTCTCAATGTCACCGAACCACTGCCACACCTGCTTGCACCCTGAGTATAATATTGACTGCAATTCTGGGCTTTTGTAAAAGAAGCTTGGGACATACATAGTATCATAAGTATTACCCCGGGCAAAAACTTACTCAGTTTCATCCAAACACCGGTATAATTTTGATTGTGCTCAATTTCCATTGTACTGATATTTGAATTCGTTGATTCGGTTCAATTCATGGTCTTTTATTCGCCAGAGCCGTTGGTAAGCATCATATTCATAGTAAGTGGTTTGATCATTAAAGTCTGAACTTGAAGTCATGCCAACCGGAGGATCATAGGTATATGTATTTACCTGGGCTCCTGGTAAAAGTTGTTCGTCTCTTAAGCGATTAAGTAAGATTCTAAAGGAACCCTCATCATCCAGGTAATAATTCCCCCTAATATTCTCTAACTCTATAGGAGTAAATACAGCTTCCACATCGGATATCTTTGCATTGGTAATTTCGGCTACAGGAAGGCTTTGCCCGTAACCCCACAGGAAGCAAGTGGTAACACCATCCTCATGGGACACCTCCACCAAATTTCCATTGAAATCATAGCCTCGAGTAATTTTTCGCTCATAGGAGGGAAAGTCCACGCCAGAGGAAGATTCCACAAACCCTTCGCCGGGTATGGCGCTTTCATATTGGTACTCTTCAATAGGGTGAATTTTGTTATTTGCTGTAACATTGAAACGCGTGGCCTGTGCTGAAACGACCAGGCCATCTAGTTTAACGATTCTTTCTATAGGATAAGCAATGAGATTGTTAGTAATCAGCTCACTAATAGTAGAGTCCGAACTTGAGTAGGCATCTGGATATTTGGAAATGGTCTCTATGCTTTTTTCATCACTCCCCGAAGTGATTTGTTTTGTAGGTAAAACATTGTTAGGGTTTTCATGGAAAAAGTCAGTTATAACCTCTATAGAATCTTGGGCAAGTACGGTATCATAGCTTCTATTGATCTCTTTTTTCAATACACGAAGACCTGCTTCCGTTTCATAGGGCAGATAAACAAATGATGGAACGTCCAAACCAATTATATCTTCGGCCAGCGTTATGCCCTTTACTATTGATATTCCATTGTCGTATGGCGTGTATTCATTAATGGTCGCATTTACTAATTTAAATCTGCCGAGCTCGTTCTTGTATACTTTCTTTTCCAGCAGAAGGCCTCTTCCCCAGTCACGTTGAGAAGCCGGAGGGAATGGAAATACCAATTGGCTACTGTCAGGAAAATCATCATTGGTGGTATACTTATAGGTTGTTTTCCCTCCTTCCCCGTACTCACCTGTTATTTCTTCAACGAAACCGTACCCGACGTAGCCCCCCTGTGTCATCCCGAGTAATACGCGGCTAACCGATGACCGACATATGTACGTACACGTATAGATGTAAGTTATTGGGAGTCCACTTGGATCATTTTCTTTGTTAACAATAGTCAGGGGATAATTGTAGATCGGGTAGCTTGTAATTCTTCCTGAAGTCTTGTTTCGGATGTTCTCGTTACTATATTTATATATCTTAGTCAAGACATTGGCAGGATTCACTTGATCGAAGAACTCAATCTTCTCTACTCGGAGTCCTCCAACATATCCGGATGTCTGCAGTTGATCAATCACTGCTTCTTCCCAATACATCCCCAGGAACACATTGCTATCATCCCTATGATCGTTGACAATCAATTTTAACTTGTAGGTCCCTTCAGTCAGAATAAATTTTTTGCGGCCAATATGATCAAAAGATATCCCAAATGTAGGGTCCGTGATGCCTTCCAGTCGAAATTCGTACCCACAGGAATCGTCATTCAAATTTTCACAGGGAGTATTAATATTTACGTAGGCGTTGGTTGCTAATCTGTTTAAGGAATCATAGAAAGTGCCGTTTTCAATCGTTATGGTGGTTTCGTAAAGATCGATATCTGCCGTGTGGGGATTTAATCCAGCGCTGCTCACTTCTACGTAGTCAACCGGCAGTTGATCCGAATTTGCAATATTTGGACCAAAAGTAAAATGCGTCTCTCCTTTTGTAGGATAAACAATAGACTCAAGCATACATGCCTGGTTATAATCGGAATCGATTCTTCGATCTGCACCTGAAGTGTTAAGGCCTGCCTCAACCAATGTTGTATTTCCATTTTTTCCATTATAATAGCCATATCTATCCTGGGCATAGGAGGCCTTTTCTGGCAGGTTCCTACTGTTATACGTAAATGTATAAGGGTTCAGTGGCTGGCCGGTATCAGACTTTTCATTGACAGCCATTAATTTTAACCTGTACTTACCAGGCTCTCCGCTAACATTGCAATAGCGATTTGGTGTATAGTCAGAGGAAATGAAATAGTCATACGTGAGTTCAAAGCTTTTTTTTAGGTTATTACCTTTATCATATATCTTTATTTCATTCAGTGTGCTATCGCCTAATAAATCTAAACGTGTACTGTTATACACGAATTCAACAGAGCCTTTATCAAAATTGACAGTCTTTAATTTTTTACCAATTAGCCAACTTTGGCTATAGCACCTTTCATCCGATTTTTGACTGCAATCGTCGCTCACTGTTATTAGTTCATACTTGGTTTCAGAGGTAAGCTCACATTTTGTATCCAGGATGTATGATGAATAGTCCAGCTCAATATTATCAGTTTTGTTGACGTCATGGATGGACAGGAGATGCCAGCTTGATATTCCTGTGGTAGGATTCCCTGAGTCGTTGCCAAATCCACAGTAACCCTCTGAATAGCTGCGATCCACGCTGCTGCGACTTCCGTCACCTGAAATACCAAAGTAATAAGATGATCCTGTTTCATCTGTGAATTTCCACCCTGTGATATGCAATGGATTAGATGAATCTGTTCTTAGAGTTTCTATTTTAATATTCTGCGTGGGGGAAATGTAATAGTTGCCTGACTGATCGAAAAAAAACTTACCACTCCTACCGTTGAAGTTGAAATGAAAAATATCAGCTTCCACATCCAAAGTTCCATCGGAAACCTCTATAAACTCCTCTGTTTGAGCACTCAAACTCATATTTAGAATCTCATCGACAGTAGGTGTAGCCGTCATAAAACCCCCGGGGTGGTCATCATAAAGCCCTCTGGCAACACGGCTGACTACTCCTCCGGCATTCAAGGACCATCCCAAGCCTACGCGCGAAGCCTCTTCTGCGACTTTGATACCCGAGGCATGGTAACTCAAGGAAATGGGCAGATTCAATTTCTTACCATCAATCTCGTATAAGGGTATCGAAATATTAGGCACTCCCGTATACTTACTTACCGGTATTTCGCTGTATTTAGCCAGCGCCACAGATTCAGGCGATGGTGGTATGAAGCTGGGTTTTATTTCCTGCTGAGAAAACGTTAATTCTGATGAAAGGAGTAACCAGCAAAGTAGGGTTTTAGATCTCATTAAACATCTAGGGTTATATAAATCGTGCTTGAATATCAAGTACTGCAAATTTTTAATTCTACTCTCAACCTATACATCAGCATCTGTTAAGCGAACTTTTACATCAAATAGAAAAGAAGGCTTTGATGTGATATTAATAGAAAATACAAAATAAAGATTGATGCTTTAAGAAAAAAATAATATATACTAATCATTTGTTAATGAATTACTAGTTACAGATAATAATTCTTCTTTATTTAAGCAAATTATGACCGTATGCCTCAAGCATAACAAATGAACGGACACAATTTACCTCGAAAAGGGTTTACCTTACTCCTCTTTGAACCGCTCCACTCACCCAGAAACTTGATGAAGTTGTCTACATCACTATACTTACTGAGTTAAATCAATGGCCTAATCCTTCCAAATACAATTACTTTCAAAGTATGGATCAGCATTATTTCTGAAAATCTTATTTTCAGAACAAACCTCATTTAATGCATTAACTCTCTTTGGGTTTCAGGACGATCATACCATTAAAGCATATAACATAAGAAAAGTAAATTGACACCAAACCAAATAGATATAATTAACCCAATTCTAGCGGAAAATTCTGTACCGCAAATAATTACTTCACATTTTGCATAACATATAAATTTATCTGTCGTATATTAGTTATGCAAATACTTAACTAATATATGAAAGGCACTAATTTAGGTGAGTTTGAAGAGCTGGTATTGCTGGCGGTGGCCGCGATGCAGGAAGAAGCCTACAGTCTCGCCATTACCGAAGAGATCAACAAGATCACCAAAAGAAATATCACCTTTGGCGTAGTTCATTCTGCGCTGGACAGGTTGGAGAAAAAAGGATTCCTCAAGTCGGAAATGGGCGGAGCCACCAAAGCGCGTGGGGGCAGACGAAAGCGCATATTTAGCATTTCCCCGGTTGGCAAAGAAGCGCTATTGAAAGCCAAAGACCAACGTGATCAGCTTTGGGAGATGATCCCTGACTTTGTATTTAACCAATCATGAAGAAGAAAAAGATACTTCCACCGCTATGGGCCGACCGGATTCTGGAGTGGTACTGTGATCCGCCCGTGTTAGAAGACCTTCAAGGCGACCTTTACGAACGGTTCGATCAGCGCATGTCCAGGTCAGGCCAATTCAGAGCCCGGCTGTTTTATTTTCTGGATGTACTCAGGTTCATCCGGCCTTATACGCTTAAAAGAAACCGGCATAGCTTGAATCCTTCGTTTATTTTCATGCTTCCCAGCTACCTGAAATCAAGCCTGCGGTCGATGGGCAGGGAGAAATTAAATACCGCCGTTTCTATTAGTGGACTC
>JBCCSU010000216.1:0-8248 GCA_039199635.1 Bacteroidota bacterium
AATGCTGACCCGGCTTCTACCCTTCTTTAGTTTAAGTTCAATAGCTACTGTATTCTGATAAAATGATAATCAATGGCCAAAAATATGTTGTTTTGAACATGCTTAGCTATATAAAGAAATTATCATGCGCCCTGTGCGGTATCTTTTTCGTTTAACTCTGATCTTTACGTTTGTCTTTTATAGTCACGTTACTGCGCAAAAGACGAACCTTCGCGTCACAGAAGTACAAAAAGCTTCAAGAATCCCTATTATAGACGGGCGAAGAGATGACGACTGTTGGATCAATACTAACTGGTATAATATCGACCAGCTTTGGCTGGGTGATAGCTACTCAAAAAAAGACTTTCAAGGGCGATATAAATTGAGTTGGTCAAAAGATGCGCTTTATGTTCTGGTAGAAATTAAAGACGATATCCTTTGGGATCAGCATGAAGATCCGCTTGTGCTTTGGTGGGATGATGACTGCCTGCAAGTATTTGTTGATGAAGATAATTCCGGAGGTAACTATCAGCATAATTACAATGCTTTTGCCTATTGCATAGCACTTGACCATAACGTTGTAAATAGGGATAGCGAGCAAAACGCGCGGCTTTGCAATAATCATATCGAAGTAAAGCGATCGCAAAAAAAGAACATCAGTCTCTGGGAAATGGCCATCCATCTTTACCCCGATACTTACACTGACGATAAGAGAAGTGCACCTGTTTTTTTGAGAAGAAACAAATCAATAGGTTTTGCGGTAACCTACTGTGATAATGACGGCAGCAAAGAGCGAGAGCATTTTATTGGTTCGGTAGTAGTCGTAGGGTTGGACAAGAATAACGGATGGATAGTTGCCGGAATATTTGGAACTATTAAATTAGTGGATTAGATGAAAAAATTTACATTCAAAAACGGTGATCAAATGCCCCTTTTCGGCCTAGGTACCTGGAAGTCAGAAAAAGGTCAGGTGTATAAAGCCGTACTCGAAGCTCTTCGGCTTGGTTATAGGCATATCGATTGTGCAGCCATTTACATGAATGAAAATGAGATAGGTGAAGCCCTGAGTAAAGCCTTTTCTGACGGTTTGGTAAAACGTGAAAATCTCTGGATAACCTCGAAACTCTGGAACACCGAGCATCAGAGCGAATACGTAGCTGCTGCTTTAAAGAGAACACTCTCAGACTTAAAATTAGATTACCTAGACCTTTACTTGATACACTGGCCGGTGGTGATCCGACCGGGTGTACTTTCTCCAAAGGCACCGAAAGATTTTCTTAGCCTGGAAGAAGTTCCCATAAAAGAAACCTGGGAAGCCTTAACTGATTGTGTAAAAAAAGGCTTAACCAAACATATTGGGGTTTCAAACTTTAGTATAAAAAAACTCAAAGGCATGTTAGATTTTGAGATCTTACCTGAGATGAATCAAATAGAATTACACCCCTTACTACAGCAAAAAAAGATGTTGAGTTTTTGCAATGAGCATGGCATCGGGTTAACTGCCTATTCACCGCTGGGCAGTAAAGATCGTCCTACTGGTTTGGTGAAGAAGGATGAACCGAGTTTATTGGAAAATGCGGTCATTGGAAAAATAGCCAAAGCCTATAGCTGTTCTCCGGCACAAATACTTATTTCATGGGCGATAAGCAGAGGTACAGGAGTAATTCCAAAATCGGTGAACCCTGAGCGGCTGAGGCAAAATTTTGAAGCTGCGTCTATAGAGCTATCCGAAAATGATATGAACGAAATAGCCCAATTGGACAAACACTATCGCTACATTGATGGCTCATTTTGGGTAATGGAAGGAAACTCTTCTACATTAAAAAATCTGTGGGATGAATAGGCAAAATAATTATTAGTGAATGGACGGACGAAAAAGAAGTAATGTCTACCCCGGTTTAGAGGTAGGAATAGTTCTAAAAAAAAATCAGCGTACCGGCTTTATTACGCATGGGGTCGTTGAAAAATTACTGACTAAAAGCAGCTTTCATCCACACGGTATAAAAGTAATGCTTGAAGATGGACAAGTAGGCAGAGTCAAAGAAATACTATCCGTATAAGTTCAAGCGCGACAGTTTTTGACAATAAATAGCTCTAAGCCCTTAACATTCTTGCACTTTATTCTTTGGCCTAAATCCTGATGCACGATTTGAGAGAAAACAACCGGAATAAAGTTTTACTTCTACCAAAGAAGAAAGTCAACTTCCAATAGTAATTTTATGGTAAACAATGGATCAAACCATGAAAAAGCTACTTTTTCTACTCATTCTCATTACGGCCGGATGTGATCATAAACCGGATTCACAGGAAGTAAGCTCCAGTGAAGAGCCTCAAGGAAAGGACAATTTAGCTTATCGTTGGGGCGGAATAGCACTAATAGCTACCGCCAATGATACCGAACGCTTTAACCCGCGCCCTACCATTACTTCGAGATATCTTGGCTTGATATTCACCGCTGTTTTCGATGCCTGGTCGAGGTACGATGAATATGCTATTCCGGTTTATGCTACCAATATTCAACGAAAACCGGTCAATGAACATACGCTTACAAACAAAGAAATAGCCATAAGTTATGCGGCATACAGGACCATGAGAGAGTATTATTATTCTGATAGTCTATTGCTTGAGAGTTTTATGAGAGAATTGAACCTGGATCCGGATGATGCCTCTATGAACCCCGAAACTCCCATAGGTGTTGGGAATTTAGCTGCACAAGCGGTAATCTCTGCCAGGAAAAGGGACGGGTCCAATCAATATGGTCAGGAAAAAGGTTCTAATGGAAAGCCATATTTTAACTACACCGGATATGAGCCTGTGAATTCCGCTGATGACAACACTGATCCGAATCGCTGGCAGCCGAAGTATTTTTCAGATGGAAAGGGTGGATCCTTTGCTCCCGGTTGTCTTACCCCCTTCTGGGATAAAGTAGAACCTGTAGCGTTAGAGTCAGGTGATCAGTTTAGACCAGGTCCCCCGCCTATGGTGGGTTCAGAACAACTAGAAAAAGAAGTGGAAGAGGTAATTGATCTGCAGGCAAACCTAACAGATGAACAGAAGGCACTGGTCGAATTTATGCGGGATGGGCCAAAGTCAGTACAGCAAGCGGGTCACTGGCTTAAGTTTGCTCAAGATGTATCCCGTAGAGATGATCACACCCTAGATCAAGATGTTAAAATGTACTTCTACAATCAGATCGTAGCCATGGATGCATTCATTGCTTCCTGGGATTCCAAAATGCATTATGACTACGCCAGGCCATATGCATTAGTACACCAATATTATCAAGATCAAATCATAAAGGCCTGGGGTGGTCCGGGCGAAGGAATGAAAGAAATGGAAGGTAAAGAATGGCGACCGTATTCCCCGGAAACTTTTTTGTGCCCACCTTTTCCCGGCTACGTATCAGGACATAGCTGTGTGAGTGGCGCCTGTGCGGAAGCGCTCCGTCTTTGGACCGGAAGCGATGTTTTCGGTGAAAAAGCACAAGTGGTGGCCGGTGCCCTCACGGAGCCAGATCACTTAGGTGATACCATAACGCTCGAATTCCCTACGTTTACCAAAACTGCAGAAATGGCTGGTCTTTCCAGGGTGCTTGGAGGCTACCATATTCAGGCAGATAATATAGACGGTTTAGAACTAGGTAGAAACGTAGCCCGGGAGGCATGGAAGTTCTATCAAAAACATATTGGCAAAAACCAACCAGTGGCTTTCCAATAGAAACAACTCAATAAAATAAGCGAGGTATTACCTGCGATCAGAAGAACTGAACTTAGTGCCTAACGGAGGCCGGTATTTCTTGAAGGGAATGGCTAAAAGCTTTCCCAGCACTGAGTTCTCCTTTGGATCCATATGTGTGTCAATTCCATAAATTAACTCCTCCGTTTTATCTACCGAAGCGAATGTTCCAAACAGGCGATCCCAAAACGAAAATATATTTCCGTAATTAGTATCCGTTAAAGGTTGGGCGTAATGGTGATGCACCTTATGCATGTAAGGGGTAATAAAAACATAAGATAAAGCTCGGTCAATCTTTACCGGCATTTTAATGTTGGCGTGAGTGATATGGGCAAAAAGAACTGACAGACTTTGATAGAGCATTACCATACCTATGGGCGCTCCTACAATAACCACAGCTACTATAGTGAAAAATATTCTGAAAATGGTCTCCCCGGGGTGATGTCTCAATCCGGTGGTCACATCCACTTTCGTATCCGAGTGATGTACCAAATGAAATTGCCACATCCACTTGACCTGATGTTCTAACCAATGGATAAAGTAGGCTCCAATTAGGTCTAACAACAAGATTCCGATGATTACTTGCGCCCACAAGGGCATATCTATGAGATAAAGCAATCCAAACTGGTGGCTACTCACCCAATTGGATGCGGAAAGTAAGGCCCAGGCTAATCCAAAGCCAATGATAGCTGTAGTTAACGTGAAAAATAGGTTAATGCCGGCATGTTTTACTTTACTGTAATCAAAACGAAAAAGTGGTATCACTCCTTCCAGAACCCAAAACAAAACGATTCCGCCCAAGAGTAAGCCCGTTCTAAATACCGTTGGAATATTCTCAAAAAAGGCAATGAATTCTTCCATACACCTGACTAAATTAATGAATTCGTCTCTAATGATGGCTAAGGACAGATTTTAGGCTAAGGATAATTGAAATTAATTGGCATTCAGTTTACTCCATCCATGTGCTATTTCTATGCCTATATCAAAAAGGTGTTTCTCCACATTTTCCATCGAGTCTTTTAAATTCTTGGCTCGCTGAGAGATGCTGAAATAGTTTTTTACACCCTCTAAAACTACAGACTCATCAAGTACACCTCCTATCACAATAAGCGATTTTGAGTTCTTAAAAGCAAGCTTAGCCAACCTGAAAACTACCTTCCCGTGTAGAGTTTGAGCATCAATCTTACCCTCGCCAGTCAGAATTACATCGGCTCGTTTCACCTGCTCTTCTAGCGAAACCACCTGAGCCACTATGTCGAAACCGGAACGCATTTTGGCTCTTAAGTAGGCCATCAGGGCATACCCAATCCCACCGGCCGCGCCCGCTCCATGATTTTGAGAAAAGTCTAACTGCCGTATTTCAACCGTTTTATGATGGAAATGACATACTCCAGCTTCTATCATATCCAGGCGTTTCTGATCAGCACCTTTCTGACCACCGTAGACGTATGTAGCTCCATTCGTTCCAAAAAGCGGATTAATGACATCACAGGCTACAGTAAAGGAAACCTCATTGATCAGCTCGTCTAATCGAGAAGTATCTATACGATGCACTTTGCTCAAAGCTTGTGCACCACCATAACTTACAGGCATTCCATTAACATCAAAGAAATCGACACCCATTGCTTGAAGCATTCCCAGGCCGGTATCGTTGGTAGCACTTCCTCCTATCCCGATCAAGATATTTCTAAAACCCTTTTCAATAGCCTCATAAATGAGTTGACCGGTTCCAAAAGAAGTGGTAACCCACGGATCTTTTTCTTTATCCCTGAGTCGCTCCAAACCGGAGGCTAATGCCATTTCGATCACAGCGGTATCTTCATTTATTACGCCATAATGAGTTTCAATATCTCTGCCCAGTGGGTCTTGTACCACGCAATTTACTCGGGATCCTCCTGCTGCATTTATCAAAGCGTCTACAAAACCCTCGCCACCATCAGACAAAGGCAAGCATACTGTATTTATCTCTTTTGTGATCGATCTAATTCCCGATTCAATGCATTTGGCAGCATTTGCGGCAGAAATTGATTCCTTAAAATTATTGGGCGCAATTAAAACATTCATAGATAGATGTATTGTTCATAACCGGCACGGTATCAATGATAAGGAAATTTGTATACTCGTTTATCTTCTAACGCTTTATCTAAACTTCTTTTTACCAGATCACCCATGGTTTTACATTGTATGAATTCATCATCTTGATAGTGTTTAGCAAGATCTTTACCTAGTTTGTCGACATACTCTGGTGGAGAAATCTCATCTGACGACATAGCCCTGAGTAGATCCGTTACCTCTTCTTTACTTACTCTATACCTTCTGGCAATAAGCGACCTTTCCTCTTTTTGGTATTGTTTCACTGTTTCCACGGTCATGCATTGAAGGCCTATTTCGATCAGCGGATTATTTTCCTTGAAGAATTGCGGAAGATAGATCGTTTTTTTTCCTTCATAAGACTGCTGGTCAAAATCAATGGCACGGATCCGATATTCCACATCTTCAAAATCCGGTGTAATATTGACTACGAAGTTGCTAGAGTGCATATCACCCAAAAGCCGAATAAAACAGCGTTCGTTGAATTTGACGAACTCTTTAGCTAAACGCGTTTTATTCAGGTTAGGGTCATCTAAATACTGTTTCATGAATTGGTCGCCGGGAACACCAATAATATGCTGTTCTACCAGAGTATCCCGATCAACAAGATAACTAATACGATTGGGTGAAAGCAAGTGTTCTAACTCCAGCCCATACACTCGTGATGCGTCCGCCACTTTAATGTAGAAATAATCAAAATTATCGTTTACCCGGTTTTTAACACGTATCCTAAATGGCAAGGTATTGCCGTAAACGCATAAGTCAATCCTATCTACATAGAGGTGCTGCATAACCGATAGGTCTCCATCGGCCTTTAGCATAGCGTATATCTTTTTTACATCATCATGTATCTGTTGCATATCACTCTGAGGATAAAAGACCGTTTCCCATAAGGTATCTTTGTCATTACGATCTCGCAGTGGAATGGTATTGTCATAGCGCAAGAGGTCCTTGTATTGAATAGGCAACTCAGTTTCGCGATGATATTTGACCAGAAAGTTTCTTAAATGGTTTTTTATAGAGTAGATACGTTTCTTCTTGCTGATTAACGCCATAATATCAAAGCTACCTCATTATTGTCTTTTTGAATTTAGAAAGCATCGCTATATTCATCATTTTTGAAAAGCAAAAGCCATGAAGTCTACAATACACGTAATGAGAAATTTAATCTTAGTTTGCCTTTTTAGTATTTCCTATGGCTGTACTCATAGTCAGGTAAAAAAAGCGCACAACGCATTCGAAGTTAAAAACGGCTGGACGGATCAACAGATCAAATTGATCTATGATCATACCAAAGAATTCGCAAATGGTACGGAGGTTTCTTTCGTTTTATTAGTGGATGGAAAAAGACACTTTTACGGCGTGAGTCGAAAAAATGATACTCTGAAGACTCAGGAAAACAGGAAAAAAATATTTGAGATTGGCTCTATTACTAAGGTCTTCACTTCTACCCTGCTAGCAGATCTCGTTGTTAAAAATGAGCTATCATTAGAGGAACCTATTAACAACCATCTAACAGTTGAATTCAAGGACAGTACAAAAATCAGTTTTATAAAATTAGCCAACCATACTTCAGGGCTTCCGCGCCTTCCATCTAATCTAAACCTCTTTTTTGTGGATCAGTCTAATCCTTATAAGAACTACAAAGAACCGGAGCTAAAGGAATATTTATCACAAAATATGGAGTTGAATGACAATGAATACAGCTATTCAAATTTGGGTGCAGGACTGCTTGGCTATGTGCTTACACAACGAACTTCGGAAAGTTATGAAAGCCTATTGCAGAAAAGAATTTTGAAAAAGTACAATATGGTGAACACTACTACCGACAGAAGTTTGGTTTTAGATCAACTCGTAAAAGGCAGAAACGAAGTAGGTCACGAGGTATCGAATTGGGATTTAGGTGTTCTTGTAGGAGCGGGCGGCATCTTATCTAATGTTCAAGATCTATCTAATTTTGCCACTGCTCAATTTGACTCAACGCATCATGCGCTTCAGCTCACACAAAAAATAACGTACAGTAAAAATAAAATGCGCTTAGGGCTGGGCTGGCATATTATCAGAACAAAATCAACAAATGATCTACACTGGCACAATGGTGGTACCGGAGGTTATACATCATCTATGGCGCTGAATATCAACCAGAAAACTGGAGTAATCATTTTGTCCAATGTCTCAGCTTTTAGCAGCAAAATGGGAAACATAGATAAATTATGTTTCAAACTAATAGATACGCTTTAATAGCCTATTTTTTTGTATCAGGCTTCAACCGTGAGCTATCCACATTAAAGTATTGGCTTAAGGGTATAATGCTCAAAAATAGTTGGTAAAACTGCTGTAAGTATCTGATTAACAAAGTGGTATAGAAGGTTTGCAGAAAGGGGTTTCTGCAAACCTTCTTTGTTTATGAAAAAAGTCAAAAAAAACGATGTTGGGCATGTGG
>JBCCSU010000217.1:0-8172 GCA_039199635.1 Bacteroidota bacterium
ATAGTTGTTTAAAGTTAATGTCCTCCAGAGCAATCACCGCACTAGGTTTTGAAAGGAATAATGATTAAATTATTTAATAATCTGAACGAATTTAAAATTGTGCGCTCTATGAAAAAATTTCTACTTCTTTCTATGGTCAGCTTATTTTCACAGTTACTTCCTGCCCAAACTACCTGGGTGATCGATCCCGTCCACAGCTCAGTCCAATTTGAAGTTTCACACATGACCGTTTCATCAGTAACCGGGGTTTTTACAGGATTTACAGGTAGCGTCATCAGCCAGCAGGAAAATTTCAATAACGCCAAGATCAACGCCATAGTTGATGTAAATACGATAAGCACTAATAACCTGGAACGCGATAAACATTTAAAAGAAGATGATTTTTTTAATGCATCCAATTATCCAAATATTACTTTCATAAGTTCTGTATTTAAAGTAAACTCAGACGGATCTTACACTATTCAAGGTAACTTAACCATGAGAGACGTTACTAAGCCTATTTCTTTGGCGGCAACTTTTGGTGGGCTAGTGTCTATCAACGGCAAACAAAAAGCAGGATTTTCCGCTAAAGGGGAAATTAATCGCTTTGATTACGGCCTTAAATGGGATGATGTTTTGGATAGTGGTGGCCTGATAGTAGGTGAAACTGTGGATATTATCCTCAACATAGAGCTGGTTAAGCAATAATCTTTCAAAAGGTAGTTGTTCCAAGTAAAATAATCTGGCATTATTTTCATGCACCAGAAAAATATATTAAAATTGAAAATTCTAAAATTAACCTTAAAAAACCATGAAGCTTAGAATCAGAAGCTCGTTGTCTTATACCTTAGCGCTCGCTCTTTTTATTTACGCGTGCGGTCCAAAAAATGCTGAAGAAGAGAGTTCTTCTGATGAATTTTCACAAGCAGATGAACAACTCAAAGAAAGTATTCAGGAGGTAGTTTACGAGATACCCTCGCCCTCTGAAATTCCCTTTTTGTTAGAGGCCACGGGTGCAGAATTCAATGAAACGCTAATTAGCGATAATAATAAAGCAGACGAATATTCTTCAAGAAACGATGTAGCCGCCTTAAACCTTGGAGTATTTGCTACTGATATAGGGTACCTGGTTTCTTATGATAAGGTCCAGGAAGCACTAACATACATGAGTTCAGCAAAGAAATTAGCTGATAATCTTGGTGTCACAGGGTCATTTGATACTGAATTAATTAAACGATTTGAAGCGAACCTTTCGGAAAAGGATTCACTCGCTTATCTGCTCAATGAAACAATCAATAAAACAGATAAGTATCTAAAAGATGATAACCGAAGTAAATTAGCCTCACTGATCATTTCTGGAAGTTTTATTGAAGGTTTGTACATATCTACCGAGCTTATTGAAACGTACCCCAAGGATATTCTACCCGAGGATAGTAGAAATCTGGTATTAACACCACTGATCAGAGTGGTATTGGAGCAAGAAAAGTCGGTGGAAGACTTAGCGAAAATGCTAGGCAATATTGAGCAAACTGAACCTGTAAGTGGTCTTGTGGCTGATTTACAGGATCTCAGCATGAAATATGAATCTCTGAATATCGACGAGCAAATCAAAAGTAACAGGGCCGATTTGATATTATCAGATGAAACACTCAAAGAAATTACTTCTAAAATTGCTGAAATAAGAAAGCGTATTACGGAGTAGGTTGCATTAACATCAAAGAGTTAAGGGGCAGAAAAATCTGCTCCTTTTTTATTTAATAATAAAGTATATTTTAGCTTCTCAAAATATACATAATGAGTGAACCTCTTCTAAAGGCCATTATTCAGCTTTTTGCTATTGTAGCGAAAGAAGATACTGTAACTGAGCAGGAAAGAACCCAAATACAAGCCTTTCTAAATGACCATTTGAATAAAAATTCTGTAGCGCGATACCTACAGGAGTTTGATGAATATTGCGCCTCAATTATAGCCCTAAAAGACCTGGAAAAAGAGCGTCTTCACATCACAGACATCTGCAATAAGATTAACCAGGAGCTCACCCAAAAACAGAAGATAGTTATCATTTTAGAGCTAATAAGTATAATATTAGCCGATGGGCATATCTCCGATAGAGAGCAGGAATTAGTAAAATCCATTGCCGAATCTTTCAATATTTCCGAGAAAGACACCGCACTAATAGAGTTATTCGTAACCGGAAAAGAAGTGGATTCATTTGATCATCCGGAGGTGTTGATCATTGACGGCAGCCATAAAAAGCTCAGTGCGGTCAAACATTTGACGCGTGAGGGTATGACCGGTTTTATTGCCGTTTTACACCTTACCGAAGCTGATACCTATTTTATTAAATACCTGGGTGATGAGAATATTTATCTGAATGGTGTAGCGCTTAAAAGAGATAAGGTTGCTGTTTTTGCTACAGGTTCTACCATAAGGGTGGATAAGGTAAATCCTATCTATTTTGGTGATGTCATCGGACAGTTCATTTTAAAATCCAACGATCAGTCCGGTACTTTTGAAGCGAAAAATATATCCTTCCGATTCAAAAATGGCAAGCTAGGTTTACGCAATGTCAGCATTGTCGAAGAATCCGGTAAGCTCATCGGATTGATGGGAGCTTCCGGTGCCGGTAAATCAACGCTACTCAATGTTCTTAACGGTACTGAAAAACCTACCGAAGGCAGCGTTTTGATCAACGGCATTAATATTCACGATGAACCGGATAAGGTGGAAGGTGTGATCGGGTTTGTACCACAGGATGATCTGCTTATAGAGGAGCTCACCGTTTATCAGAACCTATATTATGCGGCCCGGTTATGTTTCGATCATCTCAGCACCGAAGAGGTTGAGCAACTGGTAGAAAAAACCCTTCATAACCTCGGTCTATCGGAGACACGTAATTTAAAAGTGGGCTCTCCACTGGAAAAAACTATCAGCGGTGGACAGCGAAAAAGGCTAAACATAGGTCTGGAGCTTTTGAGAGAGCCCAGCGTGTTGTTTGTAGACGAACCAACCTCCGGGTTATCCTCTCGAGATTCAGAGAATATTATGGATCTTCTCAAAGAGCTATCGCTAAAAGGCAAGCTCATTTTCGTAGTGATTCATCAGCCTTCTTCGGATATTTTTAAAATGTTTGATAAGCTGGTGATTTTAGATACCGGGGGTTATCAGATCTATTACGGAAATCCGGTGGAAGCAGTGGTCTACTTTAAAGAGACGATCAATCTGATCAATAGCGATGCTGGTGAGTGCCTGGAATGTGGAAATGTGAATCCAGAGCAAATTTTTAATATCATTGAAACGCGAGTTGTTAACGAATACGGAAACTTTACTAATGAGCGTAAAGTATCACCAGAACATTGGAATCAGTTTTACAGCGAGAATATTAAGATAGAATCCATAAAAACAGTTACGGATCCACCACATTCTACCCTTAATATTCCCAGTAAGCTAAAGCAATTAAAGCTCTTTGCAGCGCGAGATATTTTATCTAAGCTCAGTAACAAGCAATATCTGCTCATTAACCTGCTGGAAGCTCCAGTACTGGCTTTTATACTTAGTTATATCGTTCGATATTATAACACGCACAACACGGTAAATGCAGGCTATGCATTTAGCCATAATCTTAACATTCCCGCTTATTTCTTGATGAGCATCATTGTGGCACTTTTTATGGGTCTGACGGTGAGCGCAGAAGAAATAATCAGAGACCGTAAGATCCTTAAAAGAGAAGCTTTCTTACATCTCAGCAGAAGCAGTTATATCTTATCGAAGATACTTATTCTCTTCAGTCTCTCAGCTCTTCAAACATTGACCTTCGTAGTGATAGGTAACAGCATCCTTCAAATACAAGATATGCTGTTTGAACACTGGATGATATTATTTACTACATCCTGTATGGCTAATGTCATGGGTTTAAACATCTCTTCGGCCTTCAATTCTGCCGTAACTATCTACATATTAATTCCAATTTTACTAATACCTCAGTTAGTTTTAAGTGGAGTAGTTGTAAAGTTTGATAAGCTGAACCCCGATTTGAGCGAGACCGGAAAAGTACCGGTAGTCGGTGATATGATGGCTTCGCGATGGGCTTTTGAAGCGGCCATGGTAGCACAATTTAAGGAAAATGAGTATGAGGAGGCATTCTATCCGTTTGAACAAATAATGGCGGAAGCCGACTATAAAAAGATTTACTACCTGCCCACGCTGGAATCTAAACTGCAGTTTACCCTTAATAACTTGGGCAATAGCGATGCTGACATTATGAAGAGCTCAGCTATGGGGCTGGATTTAGTGAAAAATGAGATCAGCAAGGAGCTACGGAAAATAGGTAAAGACAAATTTCCACAAATAGATAAGCTGGTACCGGAGAGTTTTGATTCAGCGCTGTATGAAACTACATTTCGTTTTTTAGAGTCTTTAAGAAGCTATTATTCTAACCGATACAACAAAGCAGACAGAGCAAAAGAACAAAAGGTATTTAGTTTGACAGATTCCCCCGAAAAGAGAAAGGAATTTGAAAAATTTAAAGCTAAATACAGAAATGAGGCTATTGCAGAGATTGTGACCAAGAAAAACGAACAACATAGAATTGTAGAAGCAGAAGATCAACTAGTTCAAATTATATTTCCCATCTATAAACAACCGGAGCCTGACCACCTGTTGGATTATCGAGAGCCTTTCTACGTGCCTAAAAAACACTTCTTGGGTGTTGAGTTTAATACATTACCTTTTAATTTATTAGTAATATGGTTAATGACGCTTACACTATGCATTACCCTGTACTTTGATTTACTCAGAAAGCTGATCCAGGCATTTGAAAAGCTGGGTGGAAAATTAAAGTCGGCAAACTAAGAACCTCGGCACCCTCTACTTAAGCACCTGCACCCACCCTCTACATGAAGTTTCATTAGCTACCGAAGCTTCGTAATAATATACTCCTGAGGATACACCTTCCCCTGCCCACTCATTTTGGTAGTCTTCCTTTTCATAGATCAATCTACCCCATTCATTGTAAATTCGCAGCGAAATGACATCTGGAGCTTCAATTATAAAGGTATCATTGTCACCCTCAATGGTAGGCGTAATTATGTTAGGCACTTTGATAGTGGTAATATCCACTTCTATATTCTTTTGAAAAACGCAAAAATCATTTTCAACTGATAAAGAAATTGTGAACTGTCCGTCACGCTCATAAGTATGGGTTAATCTATCCTCTTCCGATTCCGTACCATCGCCAAACGACCAGGTGAAAGTAGCCTCCTGCACGGGGCTAGTATTAACTACTTCAACCACCGGAGTAGTCCAGCAGTCGTATGTTTTATCCAGAGAAAAGTCAACTTCTATCTTAGGAATAACTCTGATATCTACCGTATCACTTTTAGCACAACCACCAGAAATTAAGGAAATAAAATATCGGGTATCTACTTCGGGTTTAACGAGAGGAGTAGGTTCGTTTGAAATAAATGAACTATCCTCGCTTACCCAAAGGTAAGATTGAGCACCTGACGCCTGAAGCCTCAACTCCTCACCAAAACAGATGGCTTGGTCATCCATGACGAAGGTAATCGGATCGATAACTTGTACTATTTTAAAGGCAAAATCCTCACTTGTACAAGTAGAAGGATCAAAGGCGCGAAGTCTTACCGTATAGCTTCCAGCTCTATTATACTTATGTATTACAAATGTAGTATCCGACCTTATCAAGTTAGGAGTACCATCACCAAAGTCCCACTGAAACTCGACCCCATTTTTACTGAAATTTTCAAAAACAAATTGATCACCTAAACAAAGCAGTGATACACCTGGATTATCAAAGTCGACAGTGTTTGTATTAAAATCAGCGATAAGTTGAGGGATAACCTCCACCTCAACGGTATCCACTTTCGAGCATTCAGCAAAATCTAATTGAACAAAATATCGGGTATACCTAATAGGACGAACCGTTGGCGAAGCCAAATTGGATTGAAAAGTACTGTCCTCGCTAATCCATGTATACCTTAAAGCACCGCTGGCTAATAATTGAAGATCTTCTCCATCGCAAATAGTCACATCATCCATCACAAAAAAGCTTGGATCAGATACTTGAACCGTTTTGAACGTAGAATCTATAGCAATGCAGGTATTGGGGTCTGTAGCAATAAGTTTTACTCTGAAGGTTCCTGCTGTGAGGTATGTATATGGAATAAAGGTGGTATCCGAGCGAAACAAAATAGGGGAACCATCATCAAAATCCCATTCAAAAAGCTCTCCACCTATGCTTTGATTTTCAAAAACAAGCGGATCACCCAGGCATATTCTGGAAATACCCGGGTTGTTAAACATAATAGTATTAGTATTAAAACGTGCCCTTAAAGAAGCTAGATCAAACTTAAACGCTGCATTATTGCAATTACCGCTATTGTTAGTCTCAGAAAATGCACCGGGTGTAGCAGGAAAATCATCTTCGAATTCGTTGCAGCCTGCACAGACGGAATGGTAAACGATGCCATTTTTATCAAATCTGCTGGTGCCACCATCCACATGGGTATTGGACTGTGAACCACCTAAAAATGTACCGTAAAGAAATTCTTTTGCATCACCGGATAATACCATGAGATAAAAATCATTGCCTGACGTAATCCTATCGATAGCATCATTGGATACGGTTAATCCAAACGTGCTACCTCCTACAAAATTCCTGGTAAAAGTTTCCGTACCGATTCTAATTCGAGCCTGATTAGTGGCGCCACCCCATCCTGCGAAGTAGATGTTATTGCATTCGTTTACCAGAAAAGCAGTAGGTGATATATTGGGTTGGTTGGATCCACTGCCAAATGTAGTAGATAAAAGTAGTTGTGAAAGGTCGGAACTATATTTTTGAAGGAATTGACCCCCATTCCGCTCTACGTAAACATCTCCTACTACCGGAAACGTGCCTTGAGTTTGACCAAAAGTGAAGATATTGTCATCGGTATCAATATCTATGAAATAGGATTGATCATAGCTGGTAGTACCCAGATAAGTACCCTGCGACAAGGCTGATCCATCTGATCCGAATTTTTGGATCCAACCATCTATACCTCCCACATTTGTAGGCTGCCAACCCGAACTCATCCCAGTAAGATTGTTGCTAGTAGTACCTCCTGAAATTACGACTTCATTTGATGAATTAACTTTAACAGAATAGGCCGCATCATCCCCTGAACCTCCTATAAACCTTGACCACGACACAGTCAAATCAGGTACCATTTTCACTAAAATAGCATCCAAATTACCGCCTTGGAAAGAGTTTAAAGCATTCTCATCATTAAGAAAGTCAGGAGATAGACTGTTGGTAGCTACGTAAACATTATTATCCTTATCTGCAAAAATATCCCCCCTGAGTTGATCCCCGTAGTTTCGAGCTAAGGGGCTCTCTTGTTTACTTGATGAAGGAGCGTTAAGCCGACCTGAGATGAAATTGACACCATCATTTTGTGTGCCTCCCAGAAAAGTAGATGCAACAAGCTGGCTGCCATCGGCACTTAGCTTAGAAACAAATAGATCGGTACCTGATGAAAAATCTACTCCTCCCAATGGTTGAATATTAGAGCCACCTTTAAAAATAGAACCGTTAGTTACCGGGAAGTCGAACGAGCTTGTGGTTCCAAGTATCAAAAGGTCACCGTTATTATCTACCACCAGGCTTTGTGGGATTTCGTTTCCAGTTCCGCCAAGGTAGGTAGCATAAAGTAGTTGACGACCGGCTGAATCATATTTCAAAATAGCAGCATCCCATACTCCGCCTCCAAATACTGTTTGATGTGCGCCACTAGTAATCGGAAAACTATCTCCCCCGTTTGAGGTGGTGACCATTCCACCGGAATAAAGATTACCCAAAGAATCAAAAGTAGCGGTGTTACCCCAGTTATCGTAAGTGCTGCCAGAGTATGTAGAAAATATTAAAATAGGATCGATAACCAATTCATATTCGGACTCATAACCTGTAGGAAAGTCAAAACTAACGTGATTTCCATCAACTCTGTAGTCACACTCTATCACAACTACTTGGTTATCAATTAGCTGATAAGCAAAGGGTTTTAATTCTTGTACATAGCCTACTTCAGTGGTAATGACCAATACCCCATTTTCAAGGGCATCGGTAGTGTCATTCCGAGCACTTCAGGACTGTTTGTGACCGCAGCTGTCTCACCCAACGAGCAGTCATATATTTAC
>JBCCSU010000218.1:0-8162 GCA_039199635.1 Bacteroidota bacterium
ATAAATTGCAGTGTTTAATTGTTGGTCACACTTCAATTTAACAAACTAAAAACCCCGAAAAAAGCTGTTATCAGCCTATTTCGGGGTTTATATCTCTAATTTATAGTATTAACTTTCTGACAATCAGTGAATTGAAATACTCAAGGAGGCCCTAGAGTATAGCACATGAATAATCATTCTGTGTAGGAAGGCGACATCTCTCTTTTTGAATAGTGTAGCTCAGAAAATGGGCACGCACCGGAAACCTTCAGTGTAAAAACACATCTTTTAACTAAAAAAAGTTATCAGATGAGACGCTACGCCTCGTATCTTGTATTTTCGGTAGTTATAGGCATTTCGATACTTAGTTGGAGTGATTCTTTTGGACAAAGAAAAAGAATTACGGGACAGATCTTAAACTCAAAAACTCTCCACCCTATTCCTTACGCCAGTATAAGGATATTAGGTACTTATGAAGGCACATCTTCTAATTCCGAGGGGGAATTTTCGCTTCTGACCAGTAGCAAAGACTCATTGAACATTTCAAGCATAGGATATAAAACTAAAGTGGTGTCCTCGGAAGAAGTCAAAAACAGTGTCTTTCTGGAAGAAGATATAAAGGTTTTAAATAACGTAGTAGTCTATGCTAAAACTGTTAGTCCTTTTAAAATCGTGCAGAACGCTTTTAACAACATCGCTAAAAATTATATCTCGAAGCCTTTCAAAATGAAAACCTTTTATCGGCATTACTGTAAAGATGATTCCCTATACGGCAGACTTATAGAAGCGGCGGTTGATGTATATAAACCTACGGGATACGGCAAGCCTAAATCAAGTTTGTTTGTAAACGATGCCATTCAGTTAATTCAGTCTCGTAGAAGTTATGATAAGACTTTCATTAGAGAAAGGCATGCCCCAATTTCTTATCGCTTTGTTTTAGGGGGTGATCTAGCCGCCTATCAAAACAGGCAAAAAAAACCTATTCCTTACATGCTATTGAATGGATCAGTGAAATACTTTCGAGCGGGTATGAAAAACTACAACTATGAATTAGAAGAAACCACCTATTTAGATGGGGAAGAGGTATTTGTCATACGCTTTTCAGCCAACCCTTGGTGGAACTCTAAGAATATGGACTTGGAAGAAATATTTGTAGAACACCATGGGAAATTCTTTATAGCTGCAAATAATTATGCCTTCCTAAAGTTAGAGAGTCACGTAACGGTAGGGACTAAAAAAACAACCGACCGCATATTTTATAAAAAAGGCAAGGACGGTTACTATATCTCCAATATCGTTCATGATAACCTATTTAACATCGATACGGACAGCTCTGAAATATCTCATAAAGTTCATATTGAACTATTGGTAAATGATATAATAATTGGGGAAGACTCCGAATTTAAAAACGTTCCCATCACCCGGGAAATCTTAGCGGCCAATGTTTACAACCCTTTATTTTGGGATAACTATGTAACACTGTCAGAAAATCCTTTGGAGAGTCAGATTAAAAAGGATTTAGAAAAGAATCAGCGCCTGGAAGGACAATTTGAGGCAAAATCGCAGGCGGATTTTGAAATGTATGAGGATATTTCTCAAGACTATTTGAGTCTTAATGAGATTTTATCGGATAGCAAAAATGAATTAATCTATATCGATTTTTGGGCTAGTTGGTGTCGCCCTTGTATTACAGAATTTAATAAATCCAAAAAAGTAGTGGAAGCTTATGCTAATAAAGGCGTGAGATTCATATACGTTAGCCTGGATGACAGAAAAGAGAAATGGAGCAGAATGAAAAACAGGTTTGGCCTGGCAGGGCATGAACACCTAAGAATCGGAAGTTATTCCAGTATTCTTCAGGACTATGAAATTAAGGAAATACCCAGGTATATGTTAATAAGGCCAGACGGTACCGTGATAGAAAATGCACCGCCACCTACCGCGGCAGAGTTTAGCCAAATAATAGATAATGAACTTAAATTGATTGGTAAAGCTAATAATTAGTTGTCTAGAACGAATAGTCTCCCCATGATTCCGTAAAACGGATAATAGCGTCAGCCTATCTTTTGTTAATTTTGGCAGATGAAGCCGTCCTACCTTACAGATAATAATCTAAAGCAATTTATAATGTGTGCTTTTCAGGAAGATGTGGGCGATGGAGATCACTCCACTTTAGCTTCCGTCCCCAAAGACGCTTATAAATCAGCAAAAGTTCTTTTCAAGGATAAGGGAATAGCGGCTGGCATCGAGATGGCAAAGTTGATATTCAATCATTTCGATCCGAAAGTTGAACTTAAACCCATTGTAAAGGATGGAGATAATATAGATAATGGTGCAACTGGTATGGAAATACATGGCCCGGCACAATCCATTCTAACTTGTGAGCGGTTGGTGCTGAACTGTATGCAGCGCATGAGCGGCGTTGCCACCTATACTAATCGTTTAAGTCATTTGGTTTCCGGTACCAAAGCCAAATTACTTGATACCCGAAAAACAACACCTAATTTTAGGGTTGCAGAAAAATGGGCTGTTGCCATCGGCGGGGGTACGAATCATAGGTATGGACTCTTTGACATGATAATGCTAAAAGATAACCATATTGATTTTGCAGGGGGTATCACTCAAGCGGTAAAAGCGACAAAGGAGTATTTGCACGAAACGGGAAAGGACCTTCGTGTTGAAGTAGAGACGCGAACCCTGGACGAGGTAAAGGAAGCCCTGGATACGGAGGTAGATGTAATTATGCTTGATAATATGGACCTCAAAACCATGACAGTAGCCGTACAAATAGTAGGAGATACCTGTGACACTGAGGCTAGTGGTGGTATAACCGAAAAAACAATAAGATCAGTAGCTGAGTGCGGTGTTGATTTCATATCCGTTGGCGCTTTAACCCACTCTGTCAAAAGCCTGGACATCAGCTTGAAAGCTTCAAAGTAAGTGAAAGGCAAAAGAAATATCATCCGTATGTTCATTGAAGTGGCTGTTTTAACCATAATCTTTGTTTCAATTTTTTATCATTGCACCTGAATGAGGGAATTGATATGATTGTAAAGACTAAAAAGTATAAATTAGAAAGCGGCACCTACATTAAGTTGGCTTTTTGGGGAGTTTTAAAACAGCAATGGTGGGTAGCGCTTATCGTTGTGGCATTATGCTGTGGCTATTTTTTAATTCCGAATATCTGGTGGTTCATAGGCACCGGAATAGCTTTAGTGATCTATCTCCTTTTCTGGCTGATCCAGTTTGCAGGTGTGACACAACTAGAGCAAACTAAGATGCTCTTTGAAAAACTCTCTTATGAGATTAATAGCCAGCAAGTATTAATAAAGCTTAACTCTAAACAAGGTATGCCCGTAAAGTGGGATCAGGTTAAACGCGCATCCATCGGGAAAAATCATATTTTACTCTCAGTGAATAAAGCACAACTCATCCATCTCCCACATAAAATATTCAACTCCGATAATGAGCGTAAATTTGTAGAGAGCATCTTAAAACGGAAAGGCTTGGTGTAAACCGTGTACGATCCTGATCAGCCAAAGAAAAAGAAAGTATTCTCAAAAAAGGAAGCTAAACTTAAGGCGGCTGATTACTGTGCTTATCAGGAGAGATCACAGCAAGAAGTCAGGGATAAACTCTATGATTACGGCCTGCATAGGGCAGAGGTAGAAGAGGTAATATCTCTGCTGATAACAGAAGGTTTTATTAATGAAGAGCGCTTCGCCAAGGCGTATGTTAGAGGTAAATTCCGCTTAAAAAAATGGGGGCGAAATAAAATAGCCGCAGGGTTAAAACAGCATAAGATCTCACCCTACTGCCTCAAGAAAGGTTGGGAGGAAATTGATGAAGCTGAATATCTCAAAGTTTTACTTGAGTTAATTGAAAAGAAGGATCGCTCATTAAAAGAAAAGAACCAATTCATTAGAAAAAGAAAAGTTGCTCAATTTGCCATTCAAAGAGGGTTTGAACCCCAATTAGTTTGGGACCAACTTAGAAGATTCGAAATGTAAGCCATCAGACATTCTCCGGCACAGTTCAAACCTTCATGTATTAAAATCAGTAAACCTATTCAACTCTAAATTTTAATCATGAAAAATTTGACCTTATTCATATTAGTGATCTTAAGCCAAAACACGTTCAGCCAAAGTGCAGAAGTTAGAGGTAAGCACTTTAATGTGAAAAAGAATTTAGGTATTCAAGGCTATGATCCTGTCAGTTATTTTAACCGCCAGCCTCAAGAAGGTAATGAAAGCATCAAAGCCGAACATAAAGGAATTACCTACTATTTCGAAAACACGAAAAATCGTGACACCTTCACTAAAAGCCCGGCTAAGTACGAACCACAGTACGGAGGCTGGTGTGCGTATGCGATGGGAGAAACAGGTGATAAAGTGAAAATAGACCCTGAAACCTATAAGATTAAAGACGGCCGGCTGTACTTATTTTACAATTTTTGGGGTACCAATACGCTGGAGAGCTGGAACAAAAAGGAGAACAGCCTTAAAACAAATGGAGATAAAAATTGGTCGGAAATCATTAACTAGCTTTTTATTTTAAGTTAACGATAAATTAACATTGTGCTATATTTGCAGATTATCAAAAGCTGGAGATGAAATTAGTTAAAGCTTGTACGGAAATATTGGGGCAGCTCGAAGTGATAGTTGAAGAAATAAAAAACGAAGATTTTTCTTCCCCTATTGATACACTGAATAATTCGACTATCGGTCAGCATATGCGACATACTTTAGAGTTTTTCTCTTGCCTCATGCATAATCATAAGTCGGGAGTGATCAATTATGATAATCGGGATCATGATAGGATAATAGAATCTGACACTACCATAGCTCTAGCACTGATCCAAGACCTTAAGAATTTCGTGACTAATATAAAGAGTGACGTATCTCTTAAACTGGAAGCTAACTACAGTCTTGAAAAAGAAGATACGATTTCTATAAGCACTAATTTATTTAGAGAGCTAACATATAATATTGAGCATGCCATTCATCATATGGCCATCATAAAGATCGGATTACGTGAAGTGGCTCCATATGTAACGATACCAGCACATTTCGGAGTGGCCGTTTCTACTGTAAAATATCAAAAGGGTACGGCTTAATGCTCTTAGCTCTTTCTAATGATTCCACTCAAAAGATTTTGGAGAAGTAACTTCTTCATTAAGCTAAGAAGTTGGGAATACTGGCCGTTTGGTGTGGTATACGCTCCGGTTTTTATATACTGGATTTGGTTATCCTTAAAAGCGCGATCATTTTTTTTCTTTAGTGCGTCAAACCCTTCTATCGAAAATGGAGGAATGCTCGGCGAATCTAAAATTAAGATCTTCGATTTGATCCCTAATGAACTTAAGCCCATTACCCTCTACTTTCAAGCGGATACTTCATTTCATAGCATTCGCCATAAGATCAGCCTGAGTAGTCTAGATTATCCTGTCATAGCGAAACCCGATATCGGAGAGCGCGGTTGGATGGTGAGAAGGTTAGACAATGATAATGAGCTGGAAAACTACCTCAAAGAAATACCAGTTGCTTTTCTTATTCAGGAGTTTTTAAATGAGCCTATTGAAATGGGAGTGTTTTACTACCGTTACCCCGATAAAGAAGAGGGGGAGGTAACTTCCGTGGTGATTAAAGAAATGCTCACTGTTACGGGTGATGGACAATCTACCTTGGGAGAACTCATCTTTCATAACGATCGGGCCAAATTACAGTTAGATCAGCTCAAGGTAAGATATCATTCAGACTGGAATAACATCATTCCAAAAGAGGAACCCCAGGAATTGGTTTCGATAGGCAATCATTGCTTAGGCACTAAATTTTTGAACGGAAACCATCTGATTAATAACCAACTCCACCGTGTCTTTGACGGAATAAGCAAGAAAATTAGCGGGTTTTATTTTGGCCGATATGACATCCGAGTAAGCAGTAAAAAAGACCTTTACGCTGGAAATATCAAAATTATGGAGCTTAACGGAGCAGGTGCCGAACCGGCACATATTTATGATCCCGGATTTTCATTTTTCAGAGGCGTTGCCACACTATTAAAACACTGGCAAATTCTTTATAAGATAAGCGTTCAAAATCATCAAAATGGAGTTCCATATTTGTCATGGAAAGAAGGCCGTTTGGAATACGCAAAAGTTCAGGCTCTGAATAAATTAAAATAGGTGCTCATCATCATTCTTTTAGGGTTCAGTTTCAGTTTCATAGGCTCGATCCCACCGGGCACTATAAACCTGAGTGTGATTCAACTCAGCCTTGAAGGTCACAAAGCGGCCGCATTACGCTTTGCCTTAGCAGCCGCTATTTTTGAGCTCCCCTATGCTTATTTAGCTGTCACCTTTTCGGAGTTTATCACATCATCTCCTTGGGTCATTGCTAATTTCAGGCTGCTGGCTGCCATAGTCATGCTCACTTTGGGCATAGTGAATATTGTTACGCACATGCGATCAAAACCAAAATCTAACGTTACAGAAGTCAGAAAAAGTGGCTTTCGAAGAGGGGTTATTTTAAGCCTCCTCAATCCATTGGCTATCCCATTTTGGATTGGCGTTACAGCCTACCTCCGTAACCAGCAATGGTTGGTGCTGGAAACAACTGGGGATAATTTAATTTACGTAAGTGCTATATCATTGGGTACCTTTAGCCTCCTGGGAATGCTGGTTTTTATTGGGGGAAAATTGAGTGGTTTTTTTAAGAAAAATCGACTGATAAATCTCGTACCCGGTTTAGTCTTTTTGATTTTAGGTATGTACGCTATGTTTCAATATCTTTTACAAGGCTAATGTGGAATATTTGGATAGATACCGGTGGTACTTTTACAGATTGTATCGCGATTTCACCGGATCAGGAACGTCAACGCATTAAGATCCTCAGCAGCAGCGTTCTGCGTGGTACCGTGAAATCAGTGAAAGGCAACCAACTGGAAGGGCACTTTTCGTGGCCAGTAGAATCAGACATTTTTAGTGATTTTACGTTTGAAGTACTTCAATCTGACTTCGAAGCACGGGTACAAAAAATTGATCTTAAAAATAAGATCATAACACTAGACCGATCCATACCCAAAAATATTCAAGACCTGGAATTTCAACATACCAGCCACGAGGAAGTACCGATTCTGGCCGCTAGAATATTAACCTCCACGCCGCTGGATAAAAACCTTCCGCCATTAATCATGAGGTTAGGGTCTACCAAAGGAACCAATGCACTACTCGAAAAGAAGGGTGCTGATGTCGCTTTCATAACCACCAAAGGATTTGAGGATCTATTAGTTATTAGAGATCAGCAAAGACCACACTTATTCAGCCTTGATATTCAAACGCCAGGCCCTATTTACAAAAGCGCAGTGGGTATTTACGAAAGAATAAGCAGTGAAGGTGATATTCAAATACCACTGGATACCGATAATCTACCTTCGGAAATCTTGACGCTACCAAGGACAACATCTATAGCCATAAGCTTTCTTAACAGTTATAAAAATGGAATTCATGAGCGAGAGTTAAAGCAACAGCTTGAGAAACACGGTTTTACTGCCATAAGCTGTTCAAGTGAACTTTCGGCTAACATCAAGTTACTGGAACGAGCGGACACAACGGTAGCAAATGCTTATCTAAAGCCTATTATTTCAACGTATATCAATGGTATAAAATCGAAAATAAAGGAGGGCAAACTATGGGTAATGACTAGCAGCGGTTCGATAGTGGATGCGGATAACTTCCATCCGAAAGATAGTCTGCTCAGCGGGCCGGCAGGGGGCATTGTAGGTGCGGTCACTGCAGCAAGGAAATCAGGCTTTGATAAAATTATCACCTTTGATATGGGGGGTACAAGTACGGATGTAGCTATTTACAATGCAAAATTCGATTACCAGTTTGAAACCAAAGTAGGGGATGCCACCATTCAAAGTCCCTGTTTACACATAGAAACGATTGCTGCCGGAGGTGGCTCTATTTGTGATTTCAAAAATGGCCTGCTTACCGTAGGCCCAGAAAGTGCCGGAGCCGACCCGGGCCCGGCATGTTATGGAGGCGGAGGTCCTCTGACTATAACAGATATCAACCTACTGGCCGGTAGGCTCATCCCGGAAGAATTCGGGATACCTATTAATCCAGCCTATGCCGAAAAGGCTTTAAATAGACTTATTGAAAAAATATATCAACGCAGCGAAAG
>JBCCSU010000219.1:0-8153 GCA_039199635.1 Bacteroidota bacterium
AGGTATTTGCCTGAAGTAGTGAAGGAAGTAAATTGTGTCGCTGACGGTCGTTAGCGGTTTCCTTACATCTTGTACCATCATAGTTTCGGGGCTAACATAAGCGGCCATACGTTCGGTAGTAGAATCCGTTTTATTCACGGCGCCATACACATATACCACCGGAGATTCATCTCCTGGTAATCTAATTGTGGTATTCTGATGATAGTTTAATCCACCGTAAGCGCTATCCACCTTTTGAAGGGCCAGGTCAAGGTTAATATCTTCCTGAACCGGTTGCCTCATATCGGGGTTTTCCCATTGCGCCACCTCATGTCTGAAAAGTGAAAAAGCCCCGGCATAAAAGATAACAAAAAGGGCAAAACTGATTACAATACCAGCCACGGTATGCGTGTGGAAAAGAACGTTGTAATTTTTAGTACCTAACCCCTTAAGTTTTTTCATCACATAAAAATTAGAAGGCTGCTAATAGCAATAATAGCCAATAAAATGCTCCATGCTTTCCATACTTTCTTTATCATGAAAACCATAATCATAAAGCCTATCCAAATCAGAAAAGAAGAATAAGTTGACGTTAAAAGTACCGGAGTATCATTGGCAACGTTTTTGGCAAGTGCGATATGCAATGTGGCCGTTGCCGCATAAGCTCCAAAGACGATTGCCAGAATTTTACTAAACCTGGACCAGCCGGATGATAAATATTTAGATCTTGCAGGCATTTAAATCAAATCTACCAAGATCATTAATATACAAAATCCGCCCCATATCCAAATCCATTTAACATTCATCTTTATGGATAGTACAACTGCTGATAGTATGGTCATAAATGAAATTAACCATACCACTAATGCTGTCGTAAAATCGTAATATGTGCTAAAGAAAAAGAAAGAAAGTAATAAAATGACACAAGCAACAGTAATCGTTAATTTCTTGTTCTTCTCTATAAGCAATACTCTCCTCATAGGAGAATATTTAGAAGTTGAGTAGAGAACTACACAGCTGACAATTAAAATTGCAAGTGCCATTTTATTGTAATATCATCTAATTACATCCCTTGGAAAGATGCTTTATCTTATTTCTATCTTAGTTATTTTTTGACAGATCGTAGATACCATCAATACTTCCACCAACTACATCAAAGGCCTTTTCTACTTCCTTTGTGGTAACGTTGTAGGTATAGAAAGCATTTTCAGTAGCACGTGTAATTGACAAATAAACTAATCCATTTATTTCTTCAACTGAGGTTACAGCAAACCCCCCTTGGGCCGGAAGCCCTGCTATAATGGTTGCGGTTTGTGCTTCAAGATCAAGTTCTACCCATCGGCCGGTCTCTTCAGTAAAAAACAGGCCAAGTGCAAGGTCAATCTGTTCTTCAGATAAATTGGCCGGGTCTCCGCCTACAGATGCAAGTAAATCAATCACGCCCTGAGGCACGTCAGTGATTACAAGGGCAATGGCTAAGTTGTTGCCAAGGAAGTAAACACGTCCAGTTTGAGGGAAAAGAGTATTTGCAGGATTGGCTGCCAAAGCAGGAATAAACGAATAACTGTCAAACTGCTGGGAACCTGCCGGAACACGGTGAATACTAGAAATGAAGTTTCCCTCAAGTGGGCTTCCCGCGTTTTGAAACCAAATATTTCCAGCATCATCGACCCAGTTCTGCCCGAAAATATTTACAAAGCTGTTGGCCCCGGTTGGGAATTCAGTCTGCCCTACGTACTGACCGGTTTGATAATTCGCTATCTGAACAATATAGTTGTCGTATGAGTTTCCGTCTGCAGGTCTTATAGGAGCATACACTTCGTCTCCTCGAATAACAAATTCTTGAAAACGTTGAGGAGAGGGAGCCGTACCCGCACTCATATCAATTATACCCTCGAGTTCCATTGTTGTTGGGTTAAAAACACTAATCTCAGTCGAGTTTGCTCGGTCATGGAAGAGTCCGGTAGTGTCGTTAATTACTTTAATTAAAAAAGAATTGTCATCATCAGAAAGAGTTATCTCTCCGTCCTCTACAAGCAGACCATTACCATTCACAGCCATTTTAGTGAATGCGCCAGTCCCATCAGTTTTAGAAGTAAATAAATTCCCATCAAAAGCATCTCGAGGACTAAATTGAGAAAAAACCTGACCATCAGAGAGATCTGCCGTACCCGATGGTAGCGTGCTGAAGTACTTCACCAGCCTATCGTTATTTGGCGTTGCCAGGTTGATAACAAAACCACTTTTCAATCGGACATCCTCTGGCGCAACTGTATTCCAGAAATTGGAACCAAACTCATTTGAACTTCCTGAAAAGGTGTAAGGTGCAAAACCAGAAATAAAACTGGAGGCATCGTTCCAACGTTCCGCTGTAACAGCTTGATCAACTCTATTTTGATCGGCCGCACCCCACTGAACATAATCCCTTAAGATTGCCGGGTCAGATGATTCAAACTGACCTCCTGTAGAAAACAGCCCAAGACCCCCATTACTGTCAGGTAGCGCTGTGACTCCGGAACTACCAGAGGTTAAATCTATAATAACTGCTTCATTTGCCGATAGACTTAAGTCTCCGTCAATAGAGCTGTAGTTGCTAAGAATATTGTATTGTCCAGGTCCTAAACACAACTGAAAGTTAGTAATGTCTACTTCCGAGGTACCCAAATTTTGAATGGTAATCGATTCTTGATTTGGATCTAACACTGTAATTCGTATAAACTCACTAACAACCGGATCAACACTACCATCGTCATCATCGCCGCAGGATATAATTATCATTGCTGATAGAAAAAAAACGGTAAAGCTAACAAGCTTAAACCTAGTGGATTTTAATAATTGTAAACGCATATTTATAATACTTCGAATGTTATTTTAAATTGAATATTTCTATTTGGTTTTGGAATTCTGAAATTGTCAAATAGTTCAAAGCTGTTGACAACGTTATTGACTTGTAAGGCTGCCGATAGCTTCTTGTCGTCCGTTGTGTATCCTAACCCCGCGTTTAGCTCATCCTGAGCGGGCACCACGCTATCCGGATTAGCGCTCCCATTGGGTGGGATATCTGTGATGCTAAAATCTTGAGTATGAAAAAAACTTGCGTACAGTTGGAGATCTGGATACCTGGTTTTAATACTTCGTGCTCCTAGCCTCAATTGGATATTATAAAAGAAGAAAGGAGTATTGGGGAATGGAGTGTCTACAAAGATGGCACCTGACGCTTGACTTCCGGCATCAAAGCCCTGATAGGTACGTTCCTGATCCGTAACATTAATGACCAACTTGGAGTGGTCATCGGGCCTTAGTTCCGTACTAAGTTCTACTCCCACTGTTCTTGTGTCACGATTATTTTCAAATCGAGACCCTTCAGGGCCAAATCCCTGAGGCCAGATTAAATCTTTGGTGTTAATATAAAAACCATTAAGTGAGGCTATTACCATGAAATTATTACTCCAACGTTTCTTCCAGTTTATACCTACACTATAATTATCACTCTGTTCCGGTCTAATTTCGTAGTTAGGTGCTATTCCTAGGAAGTCTCCAAACAACTCGAGATCGGTCGGCAATCTATATGCATTTTCAAAACTTGCTCTAATGAAAAAATCCTGAGTGAATGAATATTTAATACCTGCACCATATCCGAAGGTCTTCTCATTGACTTCTCGCAGCTGTATATTACCCGTTCTTCGTGTGGCTTCTACATCGTTGGCTTCCGCATCATAATTATAATACTTACCAAATAAGATGGTACTAAGTTTTTGATCTTTTAGCCACTTCCCGTTCCATTCAACTCCTGAAATACTCCTATTTAGATTGGACGGTATTTCGTTAGGGTCAATGACTTGACTGCCTATGTCTACCCGTAATCCTAGCTCATCTTCACCTTCGACCTCAAGTCTTGAGAAAAACGTACTCAATTTTAGTTTATGATTATCGTGTAAATTATACACAACATTACCGCGATGTGCCTGACTTAAGCGATCTATAGTTCGCCTCGTTGCTCCGCTCCTGATTTCTCCTGAAAGTTCACTCAACTCACGAATTGGTTCGCCTAGCCAATTATAGTCGAACAGTGATGCGTCCTCTGCAAACTGCTCTCCCTTTGAAAAAACACCGTGGTATTGAAGCTGAAGTTTATTATCAAATAATCCTTTGCCATATTTCATACGATAGGTATATCCTGAAGATTTTCGGTTAGCCTCGCCTGCTGCGACCGAGACGATAGTAAGGCCATGTTGATCTTCGTCAAATTTTGTAGAATAGGATGCATAAAAAGACAGTTCGTCAGCCCAGCTTCTGTTTCCCAGATGTAGACCCAGCTCTCCGAATGATGAGCGATGTCGATTATTGAACCTTCTTGCATTGTCAATTATTACGTCCTCATTGGTCACAATAAAACCATTTCCGAAGCGGTCTGGTATAGAATCGAAAACCTTATTCGGAATCCCTTTCATGCGATAGTCATTGTCTGAATAATTATGAAAAGCGCTTATTGAAATAGCAAGACGATCGTTAACTTTCTTGTTGGCCACAACTGTGGCCACATGCGTGTTATAAGATCCATATTGATAAGAAACCTCAAGAAGGTTATTGTAAAAAGATTTCGGAACAACATTAATTGCTCCTGCCAAGGCGTCTGTACCAATATCGATTGGGACTGCTCCCTTATATATATCAACTCTTTTGATGATCGACACGGGCATATTTGTTAGATCAAAACCACCCCCTAAAAATTCTAAAGGCATACCATCGTAGAAGACCCTAACCGCCTGGCCAGACAATCCATTGAGTTGTATCTCTGCATTACTCCCCAAGCCACCAGATCTTCTTACTACAACTCCTGTAGTTGTTTTTAATATATCTGCGGCTCCAACAGATTGGATTTGTAATTCTTTCGTATCAAGCGCCACAACCCTAATTGGCTCTTGTGAAATAGCGGTTGCCTCAGACTCTCCCCTGACGACTATGGTCTCTAATTCTGCAATGGACTCGTTTAAAGAAAAATCCATGCTTATCGCCTTATCATTATCCACTCGTATTTCACGAGATACTTTTGCAAAACCCAAACTTGAGACCTCCAAAACGTAACTGCCTGGTTCTACATTCCTTATGGTATATCTGCCATTTTCATCTGTTACAGCCCCTATGCCGGTCCCTTGAATGATGACAGTAGCACCTGGTAAAGGTTTTTTTTCCGTCGAATCGTACACACGCCCGGTAATATCTGATGCTAGAGAGATCGACCAACTGAAGGATAAAAAAGCTATGCAGGCCGCAAGTTTGTAGTTCAATTTATTTTATTTAGACCCATTCTAAAGAAGTACAAAGGTCATATGCAATCATTGGCATATCAATCGCTAGTACTAGTGATTTTAATATCACTAAAAGTAGTGATATTAAAAAACCAGCCATGTTACTAGGGCTGGTTCCTTCTTATCTCTCTTTACTAGTGGAATTACCTATTCTACTAGTATCACTTTCTTAGTAGTCATATTATTCTCTTCGTTCAATACTAGAATTAAGATCTCGCTGGTAGGTAAATCAGAATAGTTAACCCTGACTTCACTCTTTTTTTCCCATATTATTCTACCCTGGATATCAATGACTTTTAGAATCTCAAACTTGTGTAAGTCTTTTTTTGAAGTCTTTGTTTCTAGTACGTCTAAATCGGACCTGATCCTGCCGCCTGTGTTATTATTCCTTACAGTAATCAATATAGCATCATCGTTCGTATTATTGTTCTCAGCCCCTGAACCAGGTTCATTTATTGAGTTGGTATAGTCAACCTCCAGAATAATAAAATAGTTAATGTCACCACTTCCACTTGATAAATCAGGGGCTGTAATAGAAGCCGATAAGAAATCACTGAGCGAAGGATTACCGTTTATGATAGATACGTTATTAATTGTGGCCGCCACAATGTCAGTACCTGGGCTAATGTTATTATCAGTAGACCACCAAATTCTTATGTCAGTGGTTACACCAGAATTTAGAGGATCACCTTGGTTGGAAACAACGTATTCGACTATTAAAGAACTATTTTCATTGACATTGCCAGGATCTAAACCTGCAATTACAAGGTCTGGCTCTGGCACAGGTGCCGTTATTTGAATCGGATACGAATCCGAGCCCGAACCTCCAACACATCCACCGTTAGCTTCATCACATGGAGAATTGCTAATAAACCGAGTCCATTGTATAGTTCCTTTCACTGTATATGTCCCCGGAGTGATACTTGAACTTAAATTTAAACTTCCATCGTAGGGCCCGTTAAACCCACGACTATATCCTGTGTTACTAGTCTCAACAACAGATCCAGAGGAGTTTATGAGCTCCCAAGTCACACCTACAGCATCATAAGTTGTCTCACTATTAGCTAACTCAGGTTGAGACTTGGTTAGTGTTAAAGGTAAAGTACTACCAGTTGGAGCAGAACTTGGGCCTGTAAGAGTAACAGAAGCCGTAGCAGGAGGACCACAAGTATATCCTTTAATAGAAAAGAGGCATAGAAACAATAAGATTAAGCATCGAGTTTTCATGACATAGTTGGTTTAAATATTAATTGATTTAAGTTGGCTTTACGATTATTATTAATGTGACGATTAAGCTTAGTCCAAGCGAAAGATAGCCGATGTAGTTACCTGTTATGGAGTAAAAAGTCTCTGCATCGTTGGCCTTTAATTTCACTTTAATAGCCCGAGGAGAAAAGTTGGCTATTTTATTTTCGATTTGTCCTCTTTGGTTGATAGCGCATGAAATACCATCGTTGGAGGATCGGGCAATACTTCTTCTACTTTCAATAGCCCGGATAGCGCTATATTACATGAATTGTGCGGCACCGGTTAGATTTTTATACCAACCTTCATTAAGTAGTATAAAAATAATTCCGCGTTTATCTCCCATTTTTTCCGAAGTGAATTGCCCATAAAGTGACTCATAGCAAATGAGCGGTAAAGAAAAAAGTCCCTTTGCATGATCAAAGTAATCAGGGTCATGCGTTCGATGAGAAAAACGGAACCCTCCTAATGAAGAAAAAACTTTTCGCAGACTATAAGAGATGCTGTTGGTCATAGTCTCCTCTACTGGCACCAGTTTTTCCTTGGTTCTTATTTGCAGTTTGTTCTTTGCAAAAGATAAACCTATAGCAGCGTTGTAGGTGCGATACCATACCTTTGAATGCTCGTGATATAGCACATTTAAATCATCCTTATCCGTAGACTGCTCATACAGAATTCCTCCGGTAATTAGATTGGCATCTTTAAATTGAGATAAACTATGGTATACCTTTTTAAGGTCAGTATTCGTCGATAAATCACTAAACCACCCTAAATCAGGGATAGCTGTTTCTGGCCATAAAATAAAATCCGTATCGGATTTAATGTTTTTTAGCGTTAGATCTAAGTACTTATCAATCAGTTCAGACTGCGGTAAAGTATACTTTTCCGTTCTGCAGTTAACGTTTGGATGGACGATCAATACACCTACCTCTTCTCCTTTTTCTTCATAACTGCGAAATATCACCATTGAAATAACTAGAGGAACTGAGATCATTGCTGCGGATTCAATAAAGTATGGCGTTAATCTAACCGTAATACCCTTCTCCAATAGATGATCGAAAAGGTGATACAGTGATAAATTTGTGAGTAAAATCCAAAGGCTACCTCCTAGGACACCAGTATACTCCATGAACTGAATCCAGTGGGGTTGAGTAGATAAAGCATTGCCAAGATTCAAAAAGGGATAAGAAAGAAGCCAGTGATATTGGATGTATTCTACACTTATCCATGATGAAACGAACAATATATATTTCAGGCTTTTATTTGATCTTTTAGCAGCATGGTGGTAAAGGACCCAAGGGATGATAAATAAAATTGTATTCACGACTTGTATAGCGATACCTGTGCCTATATTGGTATTATATAACCAATAGGTAGTTGAGGCATTCCACAAAAACATTGATGCAAATACCAAAATCAAAAAAAGGCGCCCCTTCAACCTACCACTTTGAACCAAATACTTGTGAGCCATAAAATGAGGTACGAAGGCGAAGAAAATTAATCCCGTCCATAGATTAGGAGGCCATGACAACCAAAGGAATAAAGGGCTTACCACTATCAGACCAAAAATGCAGATCCATTGAAACTTTGCTTGCATAGCTTCAATGGGTCTGCAAAGAG
>JBCCSU010000220.1:0-8152 GCA_039199635.1 Bacteroidota bacterium
ATTCTGAATAACAAAGATGAGATGGTAAACGAATATCTCAAGTACGTTAGCCAAAATCCATCTAATCTCAACTATGTAAAAAATACGCTTCAAAATCTTCTCGCTAAACCAGAAGAGCTCGAGAGTCTGGAAAACCTGCTATATACTAAAATCCAAGAGGAGCCTAACAGTGAGATCTACGGTGAGCTTTTGATTTGGGTTAATCTTCAGCAGAAAAATTTCTATGGTGCGTTTATGCAGGCCAGGGCAATAGACCGAAGGTTAGGCTCTGAAGGAACACGAAGTATTAACATCGGTTTAATTGCACTTGAAAATAATGACTACAATACCTCAATTAAAATATTTAGTTACGTAATCAAGCAGTACCCTGATTCTTACAACTATTTATTGGCCAAAATGTATCTCATCCGCTCTTACGAGAAAAGAGTTCGAAATACGTATCCTATCGATGAAAGAGAGATTAGAAATCTCATCAACGATTACAACATTTTTATCAATGAACTAGGTATTACGCGTAATACGTTGGAAGCCCTTAGAAATAAAGCTTTACTTCATGCTTTTTATCTGGACGAGAAGGATTCGGCAAAACTGATTTTACAAAAGATAATTAAAACACCCAGAGCTAATGCAAACATCAAAGCCAGAAGCAAAATGGACTTGGGTGATATTTTCCTGCTGACAGAAGAACCTTGGGAATCTACTTTGCTTTATTCACAAGTAGAGAAGTCGCACAAAGATGAAGAGTTGGGTTACGAAGCAAAACTACGTAATGCTAAACTCTCGTATTACAAAGGCGATTTTCAACTCGCCCAGGAACATCTGGACATTCTCAAGGAGGCCACCACTCGTGAAATAGCAAATGATGCCATGGCGCTAAGTATTTTAATAAAAGATAACGTGGCCTTAGATAGTACAGAGGCTGCCATGAAGGAATATGCTGCTATAGAATTATTACTCTATCAAAACAAATATGCGTTGGCCATGGAGAAAATTAAGTTGATGAAATCTTCGTTTCCTCGGCATAGTTTAACAGATGAATTACTTTGGTTGGAAAGCGATGTTTTAAAAAAGCAGGGTTACTTCACCGAGGCACTCAATTTATTGCAGCAGATCGTAGATGAGTATGATTATGATATTTTGAGTGATGATGCTTACTTCATGATAGCTGAGATCTACGAGATTCATTTAAACAAACCTGAAAAAGCTATGGATACGTATCGTGATCTACTTACTCGTTACCCTGGTAGCGTTTATGTGGCTGAATCAAGAAAGCGCTTCAGACAGTTGAGAGGCGACTTTAAGAAAAGCGCAGAAATGGTTAACTGAGGTTAACTACTGATTAGTAAAAATGAGCCATCTTTAAACTGATCTCAAATAAATAGGTTATATTCCGTGTTCTTTAACACCTAGCCTATGTCTTTAAATCGTCTATTTGATAGTCTGCTTATCCAGCAGGAAAAATTTCCTCAAGAAACGTGTTTAGCTGCAAAAGAAGGGGCTAGCTGGAAATCATATTCTACGGCACAAGTCTTGGAAATCGTAAATGATCTGTCTAATGGTCTTCTGGCAAAAGGGATAACAGCGGGTGACAGAATCGGCTTAGTTTCGTATAACCGACCAGAATGGGTTTTTGCTGATTTGGCCATCTCCCAAATAGGTGCTATCAACGTTCCTATGTATCCTAACTCCACTTCTGATGATTATTCATTTATTATCAAACATGCAGGTATAAAAATCATTTTTTGCGGGGATCATGATATTTACGATAAGTTAGCTGAAGCTGGCTTTTCGCTTGATTCCATCTACACTTTTGATAATTGGAAAGGCGCGGAACATTGGCAAGCTATTTCCAAAAGCTGTAAAGAAGAAGATCTAGCCGAGATAGAAGAATTTCGTAATAAGATAAAGAAAGAAGATCTAGCCACCATAATTTATACTTCAGGGACTACGGGTGAGCCTAAAGGGGTGATGCTCTCTCACGAGAATATTACTAGTAATGCACAAGGTGTATCACAAATAATTTCTTCCATGAAACCCGGAATGAAAACCCTTAGTTTTTTGCCTTTGAGTCATATATTCGAGAGAACTGGCCTATACACCTACATGCACATGGGTATCAGCATCTACTACGCAGAAACTATGGACACCATTGCTGATAACTTAAGAGATATCCAACCGCATTTCTTTGCTACAGTACCCAGACTCCTGGAAAAGGTGTATGATAAAATAGTCAAAAAGGGTTATGAGCTAACAGGCATTAAGAAGCAATTATTTTTCTGGGCGCTGCGCTTAGGGCAGCGCTTCGATTTGGAGAGAGATCAGGGCTGGTGGTATAACACTCAGATGAAGCTGGCCAGTAAATTGATTTTTAGTAAATGGCGTGAAGCTTTAGGTGGCAATATAGAACTTGTGGTGTCCGGAGGGGCAGCTTTGCAGCCCAGATTAGCTACTATTTTCTGGGCGGCAGGCATTCGGGTACTGGAGGCTTACGGTTTAACGGAAACGTCACCCGGCGTTAGCTTTTCACGGGAAGATTGTATTAAGATTGGTACGGTTGGTCCTATGTTGGATAAGGTAAAAGTGCAGATAGCGGATGATGGAGAAATATTGGTGAAAGGTCCGAATGTAATGATGGGCTACTACAAAAATGAGGAAGCAACTAAGGCTGTATTAACTGGTGATGGATGGTTTCACACCGGAGATATTGGTGAGATTGTGGACAATACTTTCTTAAAGATTACGGATCGTAAAAAAGAAATGTTCAAAACTTCAGGAGGGAAATACATTGCACCACAGCTTCTGGAGAATTCATTAAAAGAATCTATGCTTATAGAACAAGTGATGGTTATTGGTGAGAATAAAAGATTTCCGGCGGCATTAATTGTACCCTCATTCGAGTCTTTAAATGACTGGTGTAAACTTCACTCCATCAATTACACTTCTGATGCAGAAATGATCAGTCATGATGCTGTACTCAAAAAATATCAAGCTGAAATAGACTATTGTAATGAATCATATGCTCAATATGAAAAGGTAAAAAAGTTTAAACTCTTACCAAATGCATGGACAATAGAAGGCGGTGAGCTCACTGCTAAACTCAGCATGAAGAGACGCGTGATAATGGAGAGAAATATAACCGCTGTTGAAGATATTTATGCGAAGGAATGATCATAGGAATTGGTGGCTCTAGCAGATCAGGTAAATCTAGCCTCGCATCATCTTTAGCCGCAGCACTTACCGAATCCAAAGTGTTATCATTAGATAACTATGCCTTTTCAGAAATACACTTACCTAGGATCAGAGATCGTTTCAATTGGGAAATTCCTGAAGCCTATGATTTCGATGAGTTAATTGCTGATGTGGAAAAAAGCAGACAGAGCTATGCTAATGTCATTGTAGAAGGAATTTTGATCTTTTGTGAAAGTAAACTTACAGATCTACTTGATAAGCGCATATTCTTAAATATCTCTAAGTCTACTTTCGCTTCCCGTAGAGCAGATGAGGAAAGATGGGGAGCAGAGCCTGACTGGTTTATAGATTACGTATGGTCCAGCTATTTAAAGCATGGTCAAATGGAAAGTCCTCAAAACTATATTGTTCTGGATGGTGAAAAGCCAATTAACATGTCGGATCTGATAGCGGCGTTGAATTTATAAAGACCAGAAAACAGGATTTCAAAGAATTATACAGAACCTATTCACTACGAAGTGATTTTACAGGATTTCTAGCCGCCGCTTTGATCGATTGGTAACTCACAGTGAGCAACGCAATAACAAAAGCCATTATGCCACCCAACAAGAACAATTCAACTCCTATTTCAACCCGGTAATTATAATTTTCCAGCCAATTGGCAATTCCCCACCATGCCACAGGCGCCGCAATCAAAAAAGCAATGATCACTAGTTTCGAAAATTCTTTTGATAGCATAAATACTATTCCGCTAACTGAAGCACCAAGTACCTTTCGGATACCAATTTCTTTGGTTCGCTGTTCAGCCATGAATGTAGCTAAAGCAAACAATCCAAGACAGCCTATTATTATTGACAACCCGGCAAAAATTCCGAAAACTCTTGCCAAACGAGACTCCTCTCTGTACATCCTTTCAAACTGATCATCCAGAAAAGAATAATTAAATGGCAATCCAGTCCCAAATTTTTGCCACTTCTCTTCAATTTGATCAATACTTCCGGAAAAGTCATTCGTGGATAACCGCACAGACATTATACCGGTACTGCGCCCTATTCTTAAAGCCAGTGGTGCTATGTTTTCTTTCATAGACTCGAAATGGAAATCTTCAATAACACCAATTACTTTATACACGACATATTCCCCGGAAATTATACTTCCATCATTTGCGTTAAAGGCATGGGTTTGAATGTACCTTTCTTCGATATTTTCAAACCCGAATTGTTTCATAGCCTCTTCATTTAAAATGACTGCATTGGAATCCGAAACTATTGCTCTGTCAAAGTCTCGCCCTTCTAGGATATTCATGCCCATGGTTTTCACATAATCATGGTCCACTGTCCACATTTGGCTGTTTACAGTATTCGTTTCGTCAGGGTTAAGCCCTTTTTTCCAGTAGGTATTGTCATTTCTGTAATAACCGTTTATCGGAAGAAATCCACTGTAGGTAGTTGATAGCACTGAACTCAATTCGTTTACTTCTTTTTTAAAAGTATTTCTTGAATCGCTTAGCATGTAGGCATCATCAATGAGCAAGACTTGTTCTTTTTGAAAACCTATTTTTTTATTTTGTATGAAATCAAGCTGTCTGTTAACGGCTACAGTACCTATGATTAATAAAATACTTACGAAAAATTGAAAAATCACTAAGCCACTTCTTACGTTGGCGTTTCCTACACTTTGAGTTGATGTTCCTTTGTACGTATTCGTAGGTTTGAATGAACTAAGAAAGAAAGCAGGGTACGTTCCCGCAATTATACCGGTAATGACTGCCGCTGTGAATAAAAGAAAGATAAAGTAGATGCTATCCAATGGTACCAAAAGTTCCCGGTCGGCCAGCTGATTAAATAATGGCAATGTCAAAACAACCAGAATGAGGCCAATACCAAAGGCAAATAAGCTCAGGATAATGGATTCTAGTAAAAACTGACGAATGAGATGAGCTCTAACAGAGCCTAGCGCCTTTCTCACACCTACTTCCTTGGCTCTATTGGCTGATCTGGCCGTGGATAGATTCATAAAGTTGATACAGGCCAGACTCAAAATGAAGATCGCAATTATCGCAAATAAGTAAACCGTCTCTTCACTTCCCGTAGGTCCAATGTCAAAAATAAAATCCGAAGTAAGGTAAATTTCTTCTAAAGGCTGCAGTTCCAATGAAATGCTATTTCCAGCAGCCAGAAACTCTTCACCGGTAATTCCCATATATTTTTGAAGCTCAGGATCTGCTTTTTGTCCGTAAAATTCGCTGATTTTCTCAGTTAATTCTGTTTTATTAACATCAGGTGCTGTACGGATGTAAGTAAAGAAATTGTTACTTAACCACATACTATTATTCGCTTCTTCAATGGTAGCGAGTGACATAAGAAAGTCAAATTGAAGGTGCGAGTTCTTCCGCATGTTCTCGAAAACCGCTGTTACTTCAAAATCTTCATCTCCATCTAACACCAGAGTTTTACCTAAGGCGCTGACATTAGGAAAATATTTTTCCGCAGCCTCCGCGCTAATCGCGATGGTCAGAGGCCGATTAAGGGCAGTTTTAGGATCGCCCTCTGTTACCCTAAAACTAAATAGATCAAAAAAAGTAGAGTCAGTGAAGGTGAGGCCGTCTTCCTTATAGCTCTCGGTGCCATTCGGTGTTTTAACCAGAAAAGTACCCCTATTACGAAACCTGACAGCTTGCTCCACATCAGGTAGCTCACTAACCAGTCCATTTGCCATTGGTGCAGGACACACAGGATAGTGGAATTCATTACCATTTATGCTACCGTGTCTTATTATTCTATATATACGGTCAGAGTTACCATGAAATTTGTCATAGCTAGTCTCATGTTTTATGAATAAGTAAATTAACAAACTACAGGCTACTCCTACTGATAATCCCAAAACATTAATACCAGCGTAAAATTTGTGTTTAACTAAATTGCGAATAGCTATTTTAAAATAGTTTCTAATCATAATACGGGTGTTATTGTTTGTGTATGCTATAGTTTGATTTTGAATATCTACCAAAGAGCCTTCTGCACTGAAGGTGGTTATCGTTTGATCGTAAGCCTCAATGAACCTGAGGCCATTCTCCATTTTTTGCTCCACCAATACACAGATATGATCTATCAGTTCTTCGCTCAACTCCTCATCTACAATGCCCCGGTAAGACACATCCCTAATAATATAATTGACATGTTCATCGCTAAGCATCATATTGATTGAGGCGAAATTTGTAATACACGAAACATGGTTTTGATAAAAGCTTCAAAGTCTTCTACTTTTTTAATAGCAGTATTTTGCCCTATAGATGTTAGGAAATAATATTTCCGAACGCGCTTTCCTAAGCTTATTTTTTTCGTTTTCAGCAGACCTTGAGCCTCTAGTTTGTGTAGCGTAGGGTAAAGGGAGCCCTCCGTAAGTTGTAGGGATTCATCAGAAAGATCTCTTACTTTTTGTGTGATCTCGTAACCATACATTTTCCCATGATCTGCCAAAAGCTTTAAGATAATGGTTTGCAGTGTTCCTTTTAAAAGCTCAGGGCTATGCATAATTCTTCAATACATTGGAGTCTTAGGTAATACGCAAGATCATTCCCGAGGTTACGTATATTCTTGAATTCTCCAAAAATGCGATAAGAAAGAACTAAAATTCAAGAACTTTACGTTACGAATGTGAGAGATTATATTTAGGAGAGATGTCAAAGACTGTTTTTACATTATTTCTATTTACGCTGATAAGTTCGGTTTATGCGCAAGAAGAAGGTGAAGAAGCTACCGATCTTTTTACCATCAACGCTCCCATTACTTTTGATTTAGGGGAGAATGAGGAGGCGGAAGAAGAACTATATGTTCCCAAGAAAAAAAAGCGGAAGAAGAAGGTGTTCTACGGAATAAAAACAAAAAAGCGTTTTACTAGAAAAGGGGTAGGTGATAAAACTACGTTCGAGTTATTTTATATTCTTAAAGAATTTGAAAAACCGGAAACACAAGTAAGAGATGTGTACTGGTATGATCATCGGAGACATGAAATCCGGAAGGGTGGAAAGATAGACCCGAAATTCGCTGACATTCTGCATGGCCCCTATCAAAAGACTAGAAACGGGCAGGTATTAGAAGAGGGAATTTTTTACAAAGGCACCAAGCACGGTCGCTGGATGCAGTATGATAAAAATGATCTCCTGGTAGACAAATCAAAATATTTCAAAGGATGGCCCAAAGAATCAATGGTACGGTATTACGATAAAGGCCGTCAGAAAATGAAAGAGATCATCCCGATTGAATATGGTGAAAAGGAAGGTAACTATTTTTACTTTTTTGAAAATGGCCGAAAAGCGGTACAAGGTGAATATCATTGGGATGAACCCGTAGGGGATTGGGTAGAATTCTATGCTTCAGGCAGAAGGAAAAAAATAGTGCGTTATTCTAAAGACCCACATGACGATGAGTTCAAGCCCTATATTTACAAGGAGTGGAACCCAAAAGGCAAGTTGATCTATCAGAAGCGATAATTAATAAAACGCATCTTCCAGGTGTAGTACCTTTTGTTGGTCGTCATTAATAACAATTGATATTATATCAAACCTAATATCTTGGTTCCAATTATTCTGAAAGACATATTCCTCCGCACCTTCGACCACTTTCGCTGCTTTCTTTTCATCTACAGCATCTTCAGGTTGTCCAAAGGCCACGTATGATCTCGTTTTTACCTCTACAAAAATAAGTAAGTTATCCTTTTTACAGATCAGGTCAATTTCTGATCGCTTATATCGCCAGTTGCGTGCCAGCACCTCGTACCCGTTCTTACTAAGATAATCTGCTGCCCGCTGCTCTCCTTCTTTTCCTAATTCAGCCTTATTCATGATGAGGTAGCATCAATAGTATTGATTGGAATAATGATATTTGTAATTTACGATATCCATGAACAAGCATCCGAATAAATCTGTCCAATTCATCGATTTAGGAATAGTCGATTATCAAAA
>JBCCSU010000221.1:0-8139 GCA_039199635.1 Bacteroidota bacterium
ATAGTGCTTTATGCCGGAGACAATGATTTAGGAACGGGGGTGCCGGAATTAGAGATATTGACTAATGTTAAACAACTACTCGAAAAGATAAAATTAAAATATGGCGCCATTCCGGTGGCGATTATAAGTGTAAAACCTAGTCCTGATCGAAAATATCTCGAAACAGCGATAAAAAGCTTAAACCGAAAGTTACTAGGTCTCGCCAGTAACGATGAGTGCTGTTCATTTATCGATATCTACTCGAAAATGCTGGATACGAAAGGAGAAATTCGACCAGAACTTTACCTAGAAGATGAGCTTCATATAAACGCCAAAGGCTATGAAATTTGGAAGAGAATTATCAAAGATCATTTGATAAAACATTAACAACGGATAATTGAGATCTTAAGACGGTAAAATGTTTAGGGAACAGTCTCAAGCATCCAATTGAATTCTTTTCGTGCCAATGGGTAGTCTCTTTCATCCCAAATTAAATCAAGACGTAAAGTATCTTGTGCTTTATAGATGCCATCTAGTCTAAGACCTTTATTATCAAGCGCCAGGTAAGTACCCTCAAAAATTGGGATTGTATCACGTCTAGTTCCCTTAATGGTCAATATTTTACCCAGACTATCTAACCCGTAATTGTAAAAATAAGACCGTCCGTATCTTACCCGAAAAGTAGAGTCTATCAGTCCAATACTACCTCTGAAGTCATTGTCTATTATAAGATCTTTCCAATGAATATCTGAATTGATGGAAGCAGGTATGGTATCCCCGTTAAGTACAAAATTTTGGACGGAATAAAATCCACTTTGAAAAGGAGGAGAGGCAGTAACATTATTTCTTGATGCATATGTATTATAATATTTATAAAAGGGATACAGAACGAACGCTATTACAAATATTACTTTTAAAACCAATCTAGTTGGCTTAAGCCATGGCTTTGGATATGAAATATTCCAAGAGGTGTCCGGTACAACTTCTTTATTCAATACAAAAAAATGAAATATCCGTTTTAAATTACCCAGAACGATAAATACGCACGCAAATAGCAGCTGAAAGGAGTAGATCTTTACCGGAATATCGTAACTAATATTTAACAAAAATACATTAGTAAAAACCCCTATCCCTAATAATGCACCAAGTACAACCGTTCTACGGTAGAGCAGAAATACACCCACCAGTACTTCCGTTAGTCCACTGAAAAACTCATATCCTTTAGAATAGCCTATGAAATTCCACGAAAACCGCATGGCACTGAAATCACCCAACTCCGTGGCATAATAGCTGTTTGATGGAGCAGGCATTTGGAGACCGAAGATCTTTATGATCCCATAAATAAACGCAGCAAGAATGATATAGTACCTCACAATATTTCGAATGACCAAACTCCCCGTTTGGTAATGATCTCTCTTCCAGTCTAAGGCAGACCAAATAATACTGCCTACTAAAGCCAGAAAGAGTTGTGCATAAAGCGTAGCCCATCCCATAGAGGTATCACCGCTACCTCGGGTAGGTATCAACTCTTCCTTTATTTGAAAGATATAGGTGTTAAAGAAGTTGGTGTAGCCTTCCGTGAACCCATTACTGTAAGGATCTATGAAATAAAACCAGGGGATAGAGCTAAACCAGGACCAAATGGCCGTGGATAGGATAAAGTAAATGGTAAAAAACCTGAAGAGGATCAATCGGTATTGTGGCCAGCTCTCATGGCTGTGCTTGAGCTTATTCATAATTCAGCGGTAACTTAATTTTCAAATTAAACGCTTGAAAGTTGCGATAGAAGTCTTTTGTTGTGAGTGGTAAAAGGTGATTTATTTCGAGTGAATTGCAAATCAACTTTTTACGGATGCTATTGGATAACATTTCTAAGTCTACAGACAATCATTGGCTTTTGAGCAGGCGTAACACCTATTTTCTGATATGTAACAAGGTTGGTAAGAATAGAAACATCCGTGTCAATAATTGAGATTGAAGCCGGTTAATCTTGAAAGCAACTATTTAACAATCAGTTCACTATTAGTTAGAGGTTTTCTTTAAAAGATAATATGAATCATTCACATCTAGCAGTCTTGAAGTCCATTATGGTGGTCTGGACATTCATTTTTACAGCATCGGTTAATGCGCAAGAATTTATCAAAAAATATGCAAATAGGGTAAATGAAGCGATATATACGATTGATGTTGATGAAACCAACGATCTTATTTATGTCGGAGGTGATTTTACCCGAGCAGGTAACTTTGGTCAATTCGGAGCAGTGCTTGATCCTACGACCGGATTAGTACCCGAAGGATTTCCCAGGGTAGATGGCGATGTCCTCACCTCTATATCTGATGGTGAAGGGGGGTATTTCATTGGGGGAAATTTTACTGCGGTGGGTGATGCAATCAGAAAGAATATTGCACATATCAATATCAACGGTACGGTCACTTCGTTTGGCAAAGACTTAAATATTAACGGACCTGTACATACGCTAGCGCTATCAGCGGCTACTTTGTACGTAGGAGGCAGTTTTACCAGTGTTAATGATAGCTATTCTGATTCCGGAGGAGCCTGTATAAATCTCGGGGATGGGTTACCCAAACTCAATTTTCAGAAGGTTAACGGAACAGTTGAGATTGCTATTCCTGATGGAGCGGGAGGTTATTATCTGGGCGGACAGTTTACGCTCATTGGCGATAGTATGCGAAATAGGATTGCTCATTTAGGAGCTAGTGGTTCAGTGAAAGATTGGAACCCTATGGCAGATGGTACGGTCCATAGTTTGGCATTGTTCGGGAATACGGTTTATGCCGGTGGCGACTTTACTAGTGTTGGCGGAGCGGTTAGAAATAAAATTGCCGCATTAAATGCTGTTGATGGCCTGGCCACCTCGTGGGATCCCGATGCAAACGGCACCATCCATAGTCTAGTGGTTTCAAATAATACGGTATATGTGGGAGGAAACTTTACCAACATCGGAGGTGAGAATAGAAACAATATTGCGGCAATAAGAATAAGTAATGGGTTAGCTACCGGATGGAATCCAAACGCAAATCGTAGAGTTCTCAGTTTAGCTGTTTCCGGTGATACTATTTTTGCTGGCGGGGAGTTTTTTAGTATAGGCGGGGAGAGTAGAAGCCGACTTGCAGCACTACAAATTAGCGATGGGCTAGCTGTCAATTGGAACCCAAATCCTGATGGAACCATATTAAGTATAGCCGTATCAGGAAGTACGGTATATGCAGGGGGCTCTTTTACCCAAATTGGAGGTGAGACTAGAAACAGACTTGCTGCATTTAGAATCAGCGATGGTTCACTCACCAGTTGGGACCCAAGTGCGAATAGCCGGGTTGAAAAATTGGTTGTTGTTGATGATCTTGTTTATGTGGGAGGACACTTTACGAGAATTGGTGAAGTATTCGATGGCGTATCAAGAAGATATATAGCTGCCATTAGCACGGATAGCGGTATGGCAACTTCTTGGAATCCGAATGCTGAGAATAGAGTACTAGCATTAGCCGTGTCTGATGGCATCGTATATGCAGGAGGTTCTTTCAGATCTATTGGTGGCGCGGACAGAGATTTTATAGCAGCAATAAACAGCAATGATGGGCTTGCCACTGATTGGAACCCCGATGCTAATGGTCAAGTATTCGACCTAGCTGTTGCGGATGGTATTGTATATGCGGGAGGTACCTTCAACATTATTGGTGCAGAAGGAGGGGCTCTTAGAAACCATGCCGGGGCGCTATTTGCTGATAGTGGTATTGCAACACCTTGGAATCCAAATGCGGATGGCAGAGTGACTGTTTTGGCTGTATCCGAAAATACCGTCTACGCGGGTGGAGACTTCACCAGAATAGGAGAAAAAGCAAGGAATTATATCGGTGAAGTAGACAGGATCAACGGGTTAGCAACGGATTGGGATCCAAACGCGAATGCTTTGGTAGATGCTTTGGCGGTGTCAGGTGACTTGGTCTATGCCGGTGGTGGATTTAACCGGATTGGGGGAGAGACCAGAAATCACCTTGCGGCCTTGAACATTAGTGATGGTTTAGCGGTAGATTGGGATCCAAATGCCAACGGTACTGTACGGAGCCTGATTGTTTTCCAGGGAACAGTATTTGCCGGAGGTAATTTCGATAGGGTCGTGACACGGATAACTAATCAATTTATTGGTTTAACACCGTTTTTGCTTAAACCGGATTTCTCTCTGTCAGTTCCTCAAATAAAATCATATGGCGACCCTGATTTTTTATTAAATGCTAGTTCGAGTAATTCATTAGGGAATATTTCCCTTTTTTCCTCCGATGAAACTATCATAAAACTAACAGGGAATATGGCCACTATTACAGGTGCCGGAGAAGCTACACTATCTGCTAGGCTGGCGGAAACGGAAACCTATCTAGCAGACTCCTTGGGTCAGACGATCACCGTCACAAAGGCCATGCTCACTGCTGGGGTGGAAGATGTGAGCCGAGTATTTGGCATTCCTAATCCCGATTTCGATGTGGTTTATTCAGGATTTGTAAATACTGAAAATTCAGAAGTTTTGAATTTGACGCCTGTAGTAACCACAAAGGCAGATGAAAATAGCGATGTGGCAAGTTACACCCTTACCGTATCAGGTGGGTCAGCTAATAATTATGATTTCCAATATATTCCAGGTACACTAACGGTTACACCAGCACCTGCCGAAGTATCACTTTCAAATTTAGAGCAGCGAGTAGATGGTACACCAAAAATGCCAACAGTTAATACTGATCCCACGGGGCTTAATACGATTATCACCTATGATGGTACACCGAACGTACCAACAAGTGCTGGAAACTACCAAGTGATAGCCACTATTGATGAACTCAATTATGAGGGGAATACTACTGGAACGTTTATTCTATCTGATGTTTTACTTTCCTTAGATAATAACGCGGATGCTGTAAGAGTCTATCCCAACCCTACGTCAAAGAAACTACAAATTGCAGGTGTAGAGTTGAGTAAAGTTGTCATCCATTCGATGGATGGAAAAGCATATATTACTTCTAATCAAAATGAAATTGATTTGGGTGCATTAACTCAAGGCGTATACGTGGTTACTCTTTATGGTAAGTCAGGAAAAATAATTTATCAGCAACGTCTCATTAAAAATTAGACGTTGCCAGAACGTTTTTCTCGATTTCGCTAAAACAATTCATTAACCTCATCATACAAATGGCTATGGATAGCATAAAGTAAATGTTAAAACGGAAAGAGGATAATTCGGTATTGTTGTCAACTCTCGTGGCTGTACTTGAACTTATTCATCATTCAACTCTGATTTAATTGTCAAATTAAATGCTTGAAATTTACTACACTAGTTCTTTGTTAATGGCCAGCTAGTTCTGACCAAGAAGCGTACGTACGGCCGTAAATATAATCGGTAGGAAGAATGTCCTCTGCTATTGGGTCATCTTTACCTAGAAAGTACCGCTATAAGAGGAATATTACTATGGATAGTTGATTGGTAATTAACAACTTGTATGGTCAGGGTTCTTTGAAAGATGATAGATTTGTTTGATATTCAAAGAACTAGAATTTTACTAAGCGAATTTTCTTTGCCAGAATATACTATGAGGAATATCTTAATCATCCTTTTCATTTTTATAATTCAGAATATCAATGCTCAGGATATTATCTATCATCCTAATCATACCGATGAAAACGGACGACAAGGAAAGTGGACCACCCTTTTTGATGATCAATTTTACGAGGTCAGTGATTCCAGCTCAGCTTCATATTTCAGGATCATAACATATAAGGACGATGTTCCACAAGGGATAGTACGAGATTATTTTATAAATGGGGACCTTTACTGGACCGGAAAATTGATAGAAGACCGACCTTTTGACCAAATGGACGGTATATGTAAATGGTATGGTGAATCGGGCAGCCTAGAGAGTATAGAATTTCATCGTGGAGATCGTACCCTTCAGGAATCTATAGAAGAACTTCAAAGTGACCCTGACGCAGATCACATTGAAGGAATAACTGCATTAGCTCATTTATATCATGATTTGCGGATGCCTGAAGCTCGTGCTTTATATCAAAAGCTTGTTTCGAGGCGTAAGGAAGTGCATGGCCTTCAAAGCTTCCAATATGCCAACGCACTGAGTAGTCTTGCCTGGGATTACCTGCGTCATGAGGATTATGTTCAGGCAGAACCATTATTTTTTGAGGCAAAAACAATTATAGATGAAATAAAAGAAGACGATATGTACCAGTATGCCATGGTACTGAATGATTTGGGAGATTACTACTCACATGTGAATCGCTGCGATGATGCCCTGGAGTATTTTCAAAAAGCCATAGAAGTCCTTGATCTGCATGTGCAGTTGAATAAAAATGATAATCTGAGTTCCGTTATTATGCATAACTCGGCCAGTTGCTACAGAGCTAAAGGAGAATTTGAAGAAGCCATAAAATTGTCTGACCAAGTTGTACAATTTGCTAGAAATCGGTACGGTAAATATCATAGAGAGACAGCTTATAGCCTATGGGGACTTAGTGAGGCTTATCAAGGGCTTGGAGAAATGGAGAAAGCAAGTACCGTATTTGAAGAAGTTACTGAGATATATTTCAAGCTTTATGGCCCGAGTCATCCCGAGTATTTACGCGTGATCTACACATTGGGATATTATCATATGAGAAACAATGATTTCAATGAAGGAGCCAAAGCCTACCTATCAGCATATGAAGGTCATAAGGAATTGTATGGTGATATTCATCCTCAAACAATAAGAATACGAAGAAACTATGCTTTTGCGCTTTACCGGCAGGGTATAAAAGCAGAGGCTATAAACATTTTACGTAAGGCTGCCGAAGACCGCTTGACTTACCTCCATCGGTATTTTGATAATATGAATGAGGAGTCGAGGTTGTCTTACTATCGTTCGCTCCAAGGATTTGAGTGGTTTCAGTCCAGTCTTATGATCGAAGAAGGGGAACAATACCCTGAGTTAAAAACAGATTTACTGAATATGCATTTGAGAAACAAGGCTATTCTCATCTCTACGAGTAATGCGATTAAGAAGCGGATCCTCGAAAGTAATGATAGAAAGCTAATACAGCTTTACAACGAAGTACAAGATCTCAAACAGCAACTTGAAGATTATAGAAGCGCTGCAGATAATGAAATAGAACGGCGTCACGCGGTAAGAAAAGATAGTTTGTTTGAATTACTTGAGATAAAAGATCGTGAACTCAACCGTCTTTCATCTATCTATTCCGTAAATAATGCCCCTCTTCATTGGCACCAGATCAGAAACAAGCTTGCGAAAAACGAAGCATTGGTTGAGATAAGGAGCTATCAGGAGTTTGACCTGGAAAAATGGGGTTGGTCGAACCAAGTTCGATATATGGCATTTGTGATTACACCAAAAACCAAGGAGCAGCCTGAAATTATTGTATTTAACAAAGGAAATGAACTTGAAAATAGCAGTATTAAATACTATGCAAACGCGGTTAAGTATCAGCAAGAAGACACTAGGTCTTACAGAGATTTTTGGAAGCCACTGGAAAAAGCATTAAAAAAATATGATCATATTTATTTTTCTTCCGATGGTGTTTTTCACAAGGTAAATCTTCAAACATTATTCAACCCTAATACAAAAAAATACCTCTTTGAAGAAAAGAATATCCAACTAATAACCAGTGGCAGAGATTTATTAGAAGAGCCTAGAAAGACCTCTAGTGTTAAGTTTGGAATGCTTCTGGGTAATCCAAGCTTTGGTGAAGTACCAGAAGGAGTATCCGGTACTTTTAAAGGTATCGAACTTTTTTCAGATGGAAATGAGCGTGGTGGTATATCGCCACTACCCGGCGCAGAAGAGGAAGTTGCTACCATTGGTAAACTGCTGGATGATTCGGGTTGGAAATCCTTAGTACTTACCAATAAGGAAGCAGAAGAAATGGCACTACGTGATATGCTCAAACCAAATATTCTTCATATAGCAACTCACGGTTTCTTTGATCAAAGTAGCAATGAAGGTAACCCGTTACATAACACCGGCTTGTTATTTACTGGTGCAGCCAATCATCTTTCTAATCAACAGATGAGTTCATCTAACGATGGTATTCTAACCTCTTTTGAGGCTCTTAACCTAAACATTGATAATACGAATTTGGTGGTTTTGTCCGCC
>JBCCSU010000222.1:0-8121 GCA_039199635.1 Bacteroidota bacterium
ACGAGAGGCAAAACCTGCCTCTCGTTCTTAACCATTTTGGGAGTAATATGCCTCCAGAAAACTCATAACTAACACCCTGAATTGTCAGATCAAGTCGGAGCTATTACATTTAATAAATGAAGCCAATCTTACTCACAGATTGGCTTTTTTATTACCCTTCTTACTATTTGCGTATTATTGGCAGTATAATTATCTTGTACTTTCTGTGTAAGAGATACCATTTTTTAAACTTTAGATACGTTGTTAAAAGCTTTATACCGTGCTCTCAATGTTAGACCGGAAGAAGAAAATCAAGTCTTCCTGTTGCTTGGTAATGGGTTTTTTATGGGTATTTTCCTGGCTACCTACCAAATTAGTGCTGAAACATTATTCCTAAACCGACTAGAAGAGTACCTAAAAGAAGCGATCCTCATATCAGGTCTTTTAGGTGTATTTACAACCGCTTTTTTCTCCTTTCTTCAAAACCGCGTGAGTTTTTCAAAACTTGCTTTGTGCAATTTATTGCTGATAGGCGCAGCTACCTTTACTATGTTCGCTCTTTTCAGAGTGGGTTCGGATGAAATACAAGATCTACTGGTATTTGTGATGTTTGCTCTCATCGGGCCGATATTGGCTGTATGTCTCTTAGGTTTTTGGGGGATTTTCGGTCGATTATTTGATTTGAGGCAGTCAAAAAGAATTATAGGTGGCATTGATATAGGACAATTATCCGCTGCTATTTTAGCTTCTCTTACTATTCCGTTTTTAAGTGACCTTATCCCTGAAACCACCAATTACCTGCCCATTTGCGCTACCAGTTTGCTCATATCCGCTATATTTTTATATGTCATAACGGCCAAGTATGACTTAAAAAAGGCAGAGAGCTCTACAAGTTCTGAAGAGGTCATGGATACCAGTATAAAATCATTAGGAAAAGATCAATATGTAAAACTCCTATCTGTATTCCTGATCTTTTCAATGATGGCTTTTACGTTTGTTCAGTTTTCATTTCAAAATGTAGTTTCCGCCCAATATCCGGAGGAAGAGAACCTTCGAGAATTCCTGGCTTTTTTCACATTAGCCATTCTGGTTTTTGGCATGCTCATGCAAACTTTCGTGAATGACAAGATCATTAGTGAATACGGCTTAAAAACCACTTTGTTAGTGCTGCCGGTTATTCTATTAGTCCTTACGATCGCTACTATTATTACCGGAACCTTTCTAGGGTTTGACCCTGCCGTTGGAGGTACTTTCATCTGGTTCTTTCTACTTGTTTCCGCCAATAGGTTTTTTAACTACTCCCTGCGCGACTCCCTTGAAAATCCAACATTTAAATTGTATTTCATACCCCTGGATAATCGTGTTCGCTTCAATATTCAGACGAAGGTAGAAGGAGTAGTAAATGAAACCGCGAGGCTGTTGGCAGGTGTTATCATTTTTGGAATTTCATTCTTGACGTTTTTCGAAGATATACATTACCTCTACATCATTGTAGGCCTCGTAATAGGATATTTTATCATTATTGGTAAAATGCACCTCGAATATAGGAACAAGATCAAGCTGAAGCTGGAACAGCAGCAGAGAGAAGGAGTAACAGAGGTGTATTCTGCGTTAGAGCTTCTTACCCGTGAGCTTTCCGGTTCATTGCAAGATGAACGTGTAAGTAAGGTGATGTTCTCTTACAAGCTTTTGGAGAAGATGGAGCCGCAAGTGCTTCCGAATGCTATTAATACAATGATGATTCATGAATCGGAGAAGGTTCGAGACTTCGCACAAGCGAAAATGAATGAGATAAAAGGACTTTCCGTTTCTGATAAATACGTTATCAGTGGCCAGAAAGAAGGAGGTTCACAGAAGAATATCGTCAGCGCTTCGGACCTATTAGACCTTTTTAGTTCAGGTGACATTGGAAAATCCAGAGTTTCAAAGCTCGCAAAATCGGATAATCCCGAGGATCGGCAGTATGCAGCGGAGTTATTATCGAATAGTGAGGAAGAAGAGAATATCTCATACCTGATCGAACTTTTAAATGACCTAAGCCCTCAAGTTAGATTAACGGCCATAAAAACGGCTCAAAGGAGGCATAATGCTGAAGTGATACGTGCCTTGATTAATAACTTAAAAAATCCTAGATACTATGTGCCTTCGGCCGGAGCATTATCGGTTATTGGCACCAAGGCATTGCAGGTGATGGATAGTTCCTTTTACCGTACTGGTCAAGATACTCAAACCATGCTGCGTATAGTACAGGTTATGGGTAGAATAGGAGGGGAAGAAGCCAGAATTTTACTATGGAATAAAATTGATTACCCGGATAAATTCATGGTTTCCCAAGTATTAATTGCCCTGGGAAATGCAGGTTTTAAAGCTAGTATAACTCAAATACCTAGAATCAAGTATGCTATTGAATCTGATATCGAAGATATAGCCTGGAATATGGCAGCGATCAATGAAGTTGGAAATGAGCATTTTGGTGAAGACATCAAAGCAGCCATCGAAGAAGAAATAGACTATGACGTAGAGCACATCTACATGCTTCTTTCCATGCTCTATGACGCACAATCGATAGAATTAGTAAAGGAGAATATTGAAAGTGGCACTAATGAAGGTGTGACCTATGCATTAGAGCTTCTGGATGTTTTTCTGTCTGAAGACCTCAAACAGCGAATTATCCCGGTTTTAGATGATCTCACCTATGCGGAGAAGTACAAAAAGTTGGAAGTATTTTATCCCAGAGATCCCTTAGACGAAAAAATAGTGTTGAAGTTCCTATTGAACAGAGACTTTTCACAAACCAATCGATGGACAAAAACATGCATTATTTATCAGATAGGGTTATTGGAAATCAGAGAGTTCTACTTTGATCTTATCGCCAATATTTTTAATCCGGATCCACTGATTCGGGAGATGGCGGCCTGGTCGCTCAGTAAGCTGGACCGAGCATCCTATTTAGAAAATATACAAAGGTTGCCCACGTATGAGAGGCGCCAACTTGAAATGGTGGTAAAACCACACGGCGAATTATCTACGCTTAGGTTCGATAAGGTTCTTTTCCTAAAGAAACTTGATATTTTCGAAGACATCATTGGGTTAGTGCTGGCAGATCTGATTGATATAACGGAAGAGATTACCCTTAAAGAGGGGCAGTCGCAGCAGTTAGGCGATGAATATAATAATCATTTTTATATCATATTTGAAGGTTCTGTAAATATGGTGGTAGATAATAAAATAGAGGGTAATGTTTCTAAAGGAGAGTTTATCGGTGAGGTAGGATATTCAAATTTGAATTCAGTTTTAGCTACTTCAGATACGGTTCTTTTAAAGATGGCAAAAGATAACTTTTACGAGCTTCTGTCAGATAATATTAGCTTAGCCCGAAAGATGGTTGAATTTGTTTAGTTGGCTATTAAAATATGCTATGGAGTGTATATTGTATTTTATCGTCTAAAATGCGTACTTTATAACTTATTTTTTTGCATCCTCTATTATTTTTTAAACTTGATGCAGCGATAATTTATGATAGACCCAAATTATAATCGGACTGAGGGTGCTGTAGAAGGTCAAGAGTCACTTCGGGAGCTTGCCATTGCGCCTAAGTTTAATCCTTTTCCGGGATTAAGGCCGTTCACTTTTGAAGAATGTCATTTGTTTTTTGGTCGTGAAGGTCAAGTGGATGAACTATTACTTAAACTGGCAGAGAATAGGTTTGTGACCATTATGGGCTATTCCGGCAGTGGAAAGTCCTCATTAGTCTACTGCGGGCTGATCCCAATTTTATACGGCGGTTTTATGACCCATTCCGGTCCTAACTGGAACATAATTACTACTCGTCCTGGAGCTACCCCAGTCGATAATTTAGCAGATTCTTTACTTAAAATAGATCCTGAATATAATGAGGTAACTCCTGAAGAGCTTTTAGTCAATAAGAGAATTACAGCCTCGCTACTGAGGAGCGGGTCAAGCGGACTCATTGATGCTATTGATCGTGTGAAATCCAAATACGGAGAAAACACGTTGGTGGTCATTGACCAGTTTGAAGAGTTATTCAGGATAAAAAACGATAAAGGAGATTTTGATCTAGACGAAGCTAAAGTCTATGTAAAGCTTATTCTTGAAGCTAGCCGTAATGCTGAAAGCCCGGTGCACGTGGTCATTACCATGCGATCAGATCATATCGGTGAATGTGCCAAATTTCCTGGTCTTACCCAAATGATCAATACCAGTAACTATCTGGTTCCTCAAATGGGTCGTGATCAAAAGCGTATGGCAATAGAGGGTCCTGTTTCCGTGGGGGGAGGTAGAGTGAGTAATCGGTTAGTTGCTCGCCTGTTAAGTGAGTTAGGTGATGATCAGGATCAGCTGCCAATTATGCAGCATGCGCTGATGCGTACCTGGGATTACTGGATTGAAAATAGGGAAGAGAATGAGCCTATTGATATACGCCATTATAATGCCGTCGGTAGAATGTCACATGCACTTTCGCAGCATGCTGACGAAGCGTATGATGAACTCAATGAAGATCAAAAACTGATTGCAGAAATTCTTTTTAAGTCTTTAACCGAAAAGGGAAGTGATGTTTTCGGACGTAGGAGGGCAGTTCCTATTTCATTGGTAGCGCAATTGGCAGAGGTTACTTCTGAAGAGGTAATTCAGGTAGTAGATGCCTTTCGGCAGCCCGGTCGATCTTTTTTAATGCCACCACCCGCTGTCAAGCTATCAGATGATTCTCTGGTAGAGATTGCCCATGAAAGTCTGATGCGAATCTGGACCCGGTTGAAAACCTGGGTGGACGAAGAAAATGAATCAGCTCAAATGTACAAGCGGCTCTCCGAAGCTGCCGCGATGTATCAGGTTGGGCGAACAGGTTTATGGAGGCCTCCGGACCTTCAGCTAGCCTTAAACTGGCAGAAAAAGCAAAAACCTACACGCGCTTGGGCACAGCGTTACGATGAGGCATTTGAACGGGCTATCGTATTTCTAGATACTAGCCGTATCACTTATGAAGCAGAGCAGCGAAATCAAGATATGCTTCAAAAAAGGCTGCTTAGGCGAGCAAAGATAGTGGCGTTAATTCTTGGCTTTGCCGCAGTAATAGCTATCCTGTTTTTGATAGGCGGCTATTCACAATATATTGAAGCACAACGCCAAGAACAACTGGCAAATGAGGCACGTGTTGATGCCATAAATCAGCGAGATGAAGCTCAAAAGCAAAAGGCACAAGCAGATATTCAGCGTAATTTGGCAGAAAAGAATGAGGCATTAGCCAAAGAAAATGAAAGAATAGCTAAAGAAGCATTGGCTGAAGCTAGGGTTCAACAAGAAAGAGCAGAGCGTAATGCACAAATTGCGAGAGTTCAGAAGGGCATAGCTGATGAACAACGTGAAGAGGCTCAACTGCAGACCAAAATTGCTGTTCAACAGACCAATATTGCCCAATCAGAATACAACAAAGCGCAAAAATTACTCTATCAGTCAGTAGCACAATCCATGGCGGTAAAGTCACTCAATATTGAAGACAGAGATTTGCAAGGTTTATTGGCTAAGCAAGCCTATGAATTCAATACAGAGTATGAGGGTAGAGAATTTGATCCTTACATCTATAATGGTTTGTACACCTCTATGGCTACTATGAATGGAAAGACATATAATACCATTGAAGGCATACACCGAAACTCTATTCGATCTATAGTATTTGGAAAATCGAATACACAGTTTTACTCGACCGGTGCAGAGGGTAAGATCGTAAAATCTTCCCTTGATGGTAATAGTAATGAGATCTTGACTTCAAATAGTTTTAGAAATAGAATTATAAAACTAAGTGCGGATGAGAAATGGTTGGTGAACGCTAGTGATTCTGCACAGCTCCAAGTTTTTTCATTAGTTGAAGGTGGATCAAATTATGAGATTAGCGGCCATCGGACTTATGTGAATGATATAGAATTTATCCCAGGGGAGAATAAGTTTATCTCTTCCGGAGGAGATGGCCAATTAAGATTGAATGACCTGGAAACAAGGGAAAGTAGGCTCGTTCTAAATACCAATGGTGAATACAAAGTATTAGATGTAAGTCCGTCAGGTAAATATGCTGTAGCCGGATCACTCCAGGGGCAGGCCATTTTGATTGATCTTACAAATTACACGGAAAAAGTAATCATGGAGTCACCGGGCCGACCGGTGCATGCGGTGGCCTTCAGTAATGATGGGAGTTTAATAGCTATGGGAGATGAAGACGGTACTCTTCGTCTGTTTGATTTAAAGACCAGTACGGTGATTAGAGAGTTCAAAGCGCATAAGGGTAGGATCAGCGATATAGCATTCAGTCCAAATGGAGGTCTTATTGCAGCGGGTAGCTTTGATGGTACCATCCAGATGTGGGCCATGGATGAACTGGATGAATTGCCGATCCAGATGTCGGATAATGATGCTTATGTCTGGGATATTCAGTTTAGTCCGAATTCAGATTACCTGCTGGCGGCATGTGCTGATGGTGAAATAAGAACCTGGGCTACTAACCCAGCCTTAATGGCAGATGATATGTGCAGCCAACTCAGGCGTAATATGACTCCCGAAGAGTGGAAGACTTATGTAGCCAACGATATTGGCTATATAACTACTTGTGTAAACTTACTTCTGAATGACTACTAATATCATTAAGAGAATATTAGTATCACTTAGTCTGGTAGCTGCCCTGCCTCTTTGCTCTCTGGCACAACAAGGAGATTGTGGGACAGTATTATTGAGCGCCCAGGAAAACTTTGATGCAGGTAGACTTTATGGAATACCAAGTCTATTGAAACCTTGTTTAGATGATGGTTTTAGTAAGGATCAGCGCATTCGGGCCTATTGGCTGCTCACCAGAACTTACCTATTTATAGATGATCCGATTAGTGCGGAAGATAGCTATCTTAAGCTCTTAAAGCTAGACCCGGAATATAAAATAGATCCGGAAAACGATCCTATAGACATGGTGTATCTAAGTCGTAAATTTACTACTCGACCAATCTTCGTGCTTTTCGGGAAATTAGGTTTCAATCTTACAAATGCTTCCGTTATTCAGAATTTTGGAGTGGATAACACGCCATCTACCAATGAGTCTTACAGCAATCGTGCAGGATTTCAGCTGGGCGGGGGCGTGGAGTGGAATATCAGTGATAATTGGAGTGTTGGTTTAGGTGCTGACTTTGTATCTAGAGGTTATTCATATGACAATGTTTTATTTGAGTTTGATAACCAAATGTTCACTGAAAATAGGATCAGTATTGATATTCCTACGTACATCAAGTATCGGAAAAAGATAAATAAGTTCGTGCCTTATGCTTATGTGGGTTACACACAGCATATTTTAGTCAGCTCAGATGGGGACCTAAGCTTAACCGACAGAGCCTCTGGGAACAGTGAAAACCTTTCAGAATTTCCAGTTACAGGACCCTCTGAAAATCTTAAGCAGGCCCGGCAAACATTTAATCGTTCCTTAATTTTTGGCATAGGTTCAACGTATCGAGTCAAGTATAATTATCTCTTTCTGGACATCAGGTACCTATACGGCTTAAATAACATTGTAGCTATTGATAATCAATATGAAAATGAACGTCTTTTGTATACTTATGCTTTTGTGGATGATGACAAACGTTTGAATTCATTAGCTATTAATATGGGTTTCATGCTTCCGCTTTATAAGCCGCGAAAAATAGTTAAAAATAGTAAAGCTGGTTTTTTTAAGAAGATTTTCAAATGAGATTACTAGTCTCCATATTGCTTTGTTTTCTTACACTCATTCTTTTCACCGGCTGCGACACGGAAGGTAATTCAGATCCTAGATTTGAAGATTTCTTTGTGAAATACTACGGTGGTGATGGTAATCAAACGGGCGAAAGGGTAATTCAGTATAATGAAGGTTTTTTGGTTTTTGGGACTACTTCGCTGATCAATAGCACACCTAAACTGTTTTTAGTGTATACTGATAGACTAGGTAACGAGGTATGGTCTCAGACATATGGTGGCGATAATGAACTACAGGCCGTGGATGTAGAAATAGATGCGGATAATAATATAGTATTGGCCGCAAATACCACCTCATCCGGTCTCAATGAAATTATTTTTTTCAAGCTTTCTCCTGAAGGTAATAAAATAGATAGTCTGATC
>JBCCSU010000223.1:0-8108 GCA_039199635.1 Bacteroidota bacterium
ATCGAAATCCAAAAAAATACACTCTTATGAGCTAGAAACATCGTTTTATTTCAAAAAATGCTGTTTTCTTAGAGACACTAGCTAAAATGGCCCTGACCATGATCAATAAGACTGAAGCTTGAAAAAGCTCATCCAAAATAGTAACCAAGAAAAAAAACGAAACGGAGTAGCTTTATCCTACCAATTTAGAGGACATGTACTCAAAACAGATTTTAATATGCGGATGCCCTCGTCGTCATAGCCAGAAGTTTTAATGCCATCATTGAATCTTATATATGTAAATCTCGTCTCCTACATCTAGTTTCCCGTCCAAGTTGTTTACTTCTGCAATTAACTCTTCCATTGTATTGTATTTTCTAGCAATCGTTGCAAGAGTTTCATTTGGTTTGACACGATAGATAAAGAAAGAGTTTTTTAGATCTTCTTCTTCCAGGAAATATTTAATGTTTGGAGTAAGACCTAAACTCTCTGGAATGCGGATAATGGAACCGATCTCAAAAGTATCCGACTCAAACGTATTAAACTCTTTAAGCTGACCTGCATTAATACCGAGCAGCTTTTCTACCTCCGAAACATTTTTCTCGGATCTCAAAGCATAAGGTTTTGCCCTTTTGATGTTAATAGGTGTATTTACATTAATGATGATTTCAGCCCTTCGACTAAACATTTTAGAATACCAACTGGCACTAGAAGATAACGGCCCTTCTCCTCTGGGTCGAACTTCTATAGCATTCTTTGAAAGCCCCAATTCGGATAAGTAATGTTTAACTGCCTCACCCCTCTGCTCGCTAAGCTTATGATTGTAACGGGTAGAACCTACTACATCTGTATAGGCTAATATTTCAATAGAAGAAAATTGGATATGATCAAGTTGTGATGCCAAATCTTTTAACGCGCTTTTAGCAGCTGGTTCCAACCGTGCAGAACCAAACTTAAAATACACATGCTCATAATTTAATGAATACCGTGAACTACTATTAACCGACTCAGCAAAATAGCTTCTTCCCACATCGCTATTTGAGTAAACATCGGCATCTTTATCTGGCGTACCACTAGTTCTGTGAGTATTCTCTGCAATCACCACAGCCTCTCCATCTCCTCCCGCAATAATCGATGGTATGGGTTTAATTCTCATTTCCGGAGTAAAAAGTTCATATTCTTGATAGTCTTCAACACGAAACGCAAAAAGATCTAGAGAACGTGTATCTCTAAATCGAGAAATAACCTGTCCATCAATTAATGACTCCCCTGAGATTAACGATAGGAGAAAAAGACGCTCATCTTTTACTTCAAAAGAATAGATATTCAACAACCTACTATCTTCTCTATTCGAGGAAATAAATCCCAGCGAATCAGAAATATTAAAATAGCTATCGTCTAATGGAGAATTGAACGGAGCACCCAAGTTATAAAGTTCCCCCTCGAAAAAAGATGCTCCTTTAGCAGCATACAAATCGAAACCACCATAACCAACATGTCCATTACTTGCAAAAATCAAACACTTAAACACTGATGAATAGTAAGGCGTAATGTCATCTTCAGCCGAATTAATGACATCCCCCATGTTGATTGCAGGCCCCCAAGATTCAGAAGATGTACCTCTTAAACTCATCCAAATATCGCTTCTACCATAACCTCCACTTCTATCCGAACTAAAAAAGAGCGTATCGCCAGTGATAGAAATAAAAGGTTGTTTGTTTTCTGAGCCTTTTTCGTTTATGTAGTTATTGAGTGGTTCGGGATCAGACCATCTTCCTTTAACCAAATTGCTGACCATAATCTTGCATCCTGATCCGCTTTTTCCTTTACAGGAAGAGAAATAAAATCTTTGTCCGTCTTTCGTAAATGAACCTGCACCTTCAGACCATTCAGTGTTTAAGCGGTTAAATCGCTGTGCATTGCTATTATTCCGCCACCGAATTTGAGCTTTTTTATAAGAAGCGAGATCCGGCAACACTCCTTCGAACTGACTCCCTTGGTATTGAACTCCTCCCAGGTTTTGAGTAGTAGCAAAAACCAATTGCCCATTACTGGGATTAATGACGGCTCCAAAATCATGATATTTCGAGTTTACGTGATCCATAAATTGAATAGCGTATCCACGATCTACTTTACTTTGCCCAAGAGCTAAAAGACAACCTTCTTTTTGCTTTCTCGCAAGCTTTATAAGTTCCTGATCATCGGAAATGGAAATGATATAAGTAAACAAAGAATCGGACTCTTCAAAGAGGTAATTTGTTTTTAGTATAGCGGAATACTTGTAAATCGCTCTTGCCCTATAAGTGTTCTTAGGGTCAGTTATGCATCCAAGCTCTTTAAATATTTCTTCTGCTTCCAGATATTTCAAAGCTTCCAGATAACAGGTTCCTAAGCGATATCTAGCACGATAATCCGTTTCAGCCAATCCAGTGATCTTGTCATAAAACTCAATGGCTTCAAGAAAACGGTGATTATCATACAGGTCATCAGCAAGCTGGGTCAACAAAAGAACCGATTGCGTCATTCCTTTAAAAGAAATCAATAAATATAGTCCGATATAGAAATACTTTCTCATTAAAAAATAGGACTGGATACGTTACCTATGGATCTTGATAGATCAAAATTATACGTGATAGAAATTTCGTAAGAGGGCAAGTTATTTCCTAAAGCTTCATTAGTGTCAAAGTCTGTCGCGTTTAAATCAACACTCATCCCCAGCCTTATTTCATTTACTTTAACCCCAGCTAATAAAATAACCGAATCTTGATGTCGATACCAACTACCTGTCTGAATCATAACTGAATTGGTAGCATAGGGAAGACTAACCAGTGAGGAAAAATACACCCCTACATTCAATTGTTCATTTCCATTAGTGTAAAGAACGTAACCCGATGGATGAATTGAAAATCGTGGTGCTAATAAAAAGCTGGAATAACCAAAAGCTTTATATATCCGATTTCTTGTGGTAATTCCGAACCCATTTTGTTCAATATCCGGTTCATTGAGGTAATCTGCGCTTAACCCAATCAACAAAGCACGATCACGAACGTAGTGGTTGTCGTTGTCAAATGTTGAATAGATGATTCCAAAGTTGATGGTAGGAAAATAAATGGCATCCGAGTTGACCACTTCTCCATCTCTCGTGTTATCGAATCCAATGTACTGACTAAATTGGGATCCCCATTCTAAATTATTTCCATTGATTTGATTTTGCACTACTCCCGCCTGTAATCCAAAAACTAAACGTTGATTAGTCAGACGGGAAAGCTTAATTGCATAGGCACCCGTAAAAAGTACTTTTTGCGCAGTGTAAATACCTTCAAAACCCCTGCTCTCCCTCCAAAAAGTCATACCAACGGCTCCAATTTGAAGATCCCTGCTGGTTTGGATTTTTAGTGGATAGCTGACTGTGGCTTGCATTAATTCGTAAAATGATTCGGAAGATTGAGTCCCTGCTCGCTTATAATTTGTATTGAACGAAAAATTTGGATTAGTGCCAATAAAAGCAGGATTCAGCACCGAACTACTAGCGTAGTATTGAGAAAATTGCCCCTCCTGACCGGAAACCTTTAACAACATCAAAACAAATAAATAGGCAATTGTAATTTTCATTGTTTAATTATTATTAATAAGCAACATTGAACTTGTTTTTCGCCAAACTTTCTCATCAGCAATGAGCTGAATATCATAATAATATACCCCTTCTTCAGCAGGTTGCCCTCCCTTCAACTTTCCGTCCCACCCGATTGAAGATAAATCTAAATCCATACCGTTCTTTGAATATCGGTACACATCATCGTTATAAGCGTTGTATACAGCAATAGAAACACTGGTGACCTTGCCACCTGCAAAAAACGGTCGAAAAAGTCGGTTTTCCTCATAAAATCCATTGGGAGAGAATACATTAGGAACGAAAAATTCAGGTCCATCCACTACAGGAAGCCAAGCGACGTTCACTCTAGTTATTGCAGTATCAATTAAAATAGAAGAGGTGCTCACAATCCTACCTGAAGTTTCTGTGGAAGCACTATTCTCTGGGATAGCTTCCGAGCTCTCTAAGATTTGATAAACTGAGTTTCCTTTTTGAAATACCACAAGGGCCGGAGCGTAGGCATTTGCATGAATGGGTTGCCCATTAGAAAAGTTGATAAGGTCCAATCCTGAGAAATTAACGATCATTGTGGTTAGTGTGCTGTCAGCAACTGTCCTTACTTGCCATTCCACCTCATCTGCGATACCCACCATATCTTCTGTAGGAAATAATGTTGATGAGTCCGGGGACAGGCAATCAACGATGATTTTAACGCCCGGCTTGGTGTCTGAGAAGGTAATGTAATTCGTAAATCCATTAAGCCCCATCGGAAAGGCTACAGGATCACCTGCCGAAAGACCTACGAGTTTCCCTTCCACGTACCCTGTACCATCTTCACTGCACCACCCAGTTACAATCAAGTCATTAATATCATCCGTCTGCACTACTCCGGATGTTACATCCAGATTTCCTGAAACAAATACTCGTTCAGTCTCCATCTTTACATTGCCCGTTTTATCCACTTTCATATCCGTAACAAAAAGTGTATCTCCGATAATTGATTGATCTGACAAACCAATAAATTTTAATTTTCCTACCGTTTGATTATTAAAGAAATTAAGATCGCGGGTACTTACAATAGTACCGTTATTTTGAAGTGACCCAACAAAATTCACATCACCCCCAAAAGTAAAAGAAGCGTTTGAACCCAAAGAAAAAGTTGTGTTTTCTGCAAAAGTGAGGGATTGAGCACCCACAAAAATGATTTCAAAACAAAAAATGATAAAAATGATTGCTCTCATATATCCTGTTTTTCCTTAAGCCGAATTGATCTAGAGATGCAGAAATGTTCTGACGTTGTTTTGAAATAGTTATATTGCTTATACTGACGTTTGTTTTTAGGTGGTATAGAAAATCTCTTTATGGACATGTCATCAATTTTTATCTACTTCTACCAATCTCAACCCAATTATCCAGCTCTTCAACATAAATCAAGTGCAATGAACTTCCTTCACTCATATTGAATTCAATAAGATTATTTTGATTAAGACGTACTTTACTAGGGTTCGAATTACCCTCACCAAGGATCTTAATATTATCTTCAAGAGCAATAAGGATTAGCTCTTGCCCATCTTGAGCATCTAAGGTCTCAATATTATCTACTTGCAAACCCGATCCTTTTAAATAAAAGATTCTTCGGTTAGGATCGATTACTGAATTAGTTGATGGTAAAGTAACTATAGTTGGAGATGAAATTACATTCCCTGTCACTTCTATGCTGTAAGGTCGGTCAGCACTTCCAATAGTAACCTGATCAGTTGTGGAAGCCACAGCGCTTGCTCCAATAGCTACCGCACCTTCTGCATCTGCTCTAGCTCCATTTCCAATCGCTACGGAATTATCAGCAGTGGAATTAGCGGATGATCCGACAGCAATGGTGTTTCCATTAACAGATCCAGCAGTTGCCTGATGGCCAATGGAAATATTTCCACTACTTGATGAAACAGCTATTTCTGCTAATTTCCCAATAATTACATTTTGGTTCCCTGTTGTTAAATTATTAGCCGTAGAATTACCTATAAGAACGTTATCAGTTGCACCTTCAACTAAATTAGTCGCCCCGGAAATTGTCGCATCAAGGTTATCAGTACGTACTCGTCTTCCAAAACTTGGTTGCCATGTTCCTGTTCCACTAGCATCGGAAGTAAGAACATATCCGTTTGCAGCATTATCCGGGATCGAAATTGGTTTAGTGGTATTCGTTATCTCTAACCCAATTTCATTGTTAGCATTCATATCAATTTGTACTCCTTTACCCAGCCCAGTCTGCTCCAATGATGCCACATAGGATGAAGCTCCTCTATTAGAGGTCACTTTTAGCGCAGGGGCAGTGCCATTCGTGTTGTTTACTGCAAAAAATGCAGTGCTGCCAGTACCCTTTTGTGTAAGTTTTAACAAATCAAGTGAATCACTTTCCGTACTTGAAAGAGGAATTATCCCTTCCAATGCGGCTTCTAATTCTTGAAGTGCGTCTTTTGTATTGTTACCATCACTAATCGTAGATCCAGTAAAGGTCCCCAAGTTGTCTGCTCCATCGGTTCCCGATAGTGTTTCCAGTCTACCAATTGATCTTATAGTGGTATCTACCCTGCCGTTGATCTCATCTAATGCCGCTTGGACATTCTCTGAGTTAAGTCCTGAAGCATTATTTTCATAGGTAACAGTAATAGATGCGGGATCAATCGCTCTTTCGACTGCAGTCTCTAGCTCTTGCAATGCATTGGTGAGGAAGGTGTCATCAGTGATGGTAGCGCCCGTAAAGCTCCCAAGCGCTGTAGTACTTTGGTTAAAATCATCTGTTCTATCAATATCTAAGTTTACAGGAAGGTTGCTAATATTATCAAAATTGATATTCGTTAAGGCGCTGGCATTTAATGCAGGCAGGTTGCCTGACTCGTCCAATTGGACTATCTGTTCGGCCTCTGTGCCTACATTTACTCCTAATTCTGTACCTCCTGCTACTCCATCGCCAATAAGTGTGCTATCAGTAGCTACTGAGGTCAATACGTTGCTGTTTCCTACATTTATGACTACCCAGTCAGTACCGTCCCAGAAGTAAAAACGATCGTCTTCTTCATCAAATACCATCAAACCTTTATCTTCTAAAGTCAATATCATACCATTTCGTTGTGAGTTTATAAGTTTAGGGATCAACAGACCCTGATCGTTGTTGGGGGACACAAGGTGCAGAACAGCATTCGGGTTAGGATTCTCTATGTTGATTCCTGCTGAAAATTCTTGTGAAAAAAGAAAATGGTTGACAGCTAAAAGCGAAACAGCTACGATCAATCGTGATTTAATAGGCTTATAAGTAATATTCATATATTTAATGCTATTATTCATTCGATGACTAAAGTATAAAGTACTGACCATTTTAATAGTTATTAATAGATAACCCCTGAGTAAACTCCAGATAAATCTGGCTTTTTATTCTACGAAACAAACACAAATCTCAATATTTATTAACTAAAAATAATACAATTTCAGTCTTTATGTAGTTTTCGGTGCCGGACGGACTTTGGGCGTAGTGGTATTCGAATTGTTGGACGACCTTCCCTTCCTGGTCCTTCACTGCTTTTAAGCGGTGAAAAGGGTCGTAGGCATAATACACCGTCCGGCCACGGGGGAGGGTCTCGGAGGTCCTGCCCACCGAAGGGTGGTGGGTGTAGGTGGTCGTACATCTTTATTGTTGGGTCCGGCCCTGGACAGCGCTGATCATCACCTTTCTGTGCAGCCTGTCGAAATAAAAATAGGTCATGGCTTTCTCCTCTGCTGAGAGCAGGGTCAATTCCTTCTCGCTGGAAACCCGTACCTTGGGTACCTTCACCCTCACGAAATTTTGACCCGGTGAGGGAGGTGGTTGCGCCGGAGCTCCGATGCCGAGGAGCAGAAACAGGGGCAAAAGGAAACATAGGTATGGTTAAAGATAAGGTGTTTTGCATGGTGTTAGGTTGAAAGGTGATTATGTAGGCTTATGCTAATTTTGGGCGTGCTCCATTCAAATAGAGAGGTGGTAAAGAAAATCCTGGAACAGCTGAGATCCATTGCCGATAAAGCAGAGAAAAAAGCAGAATACAGCGCAATAATATAGGTGTTCTTTTCATATCAGGTTGATTTCAATGGTAAGCATACAAGAAAAACTTCCTCCGGTCATGAAAGGAAACAGGTATTTTTAGCGTATTATTTCACCTTGGTAGAATCAGTAAAACAAGGTAAATTTTTTCCAATTAGCCTATCCAGGTAGTGGTCAGGCAAAAAAATGTGTCGATTTAGCTTACCCATGTGGTGGTGGGTTATTTTTTTCGTCCATTATTAGGCTACCTACGTAGTGGTGGGGATAAATCCGCCGTCCATTTAGCTCTCGTCACTGTCGGGGAAGAAAATCTTCCATCCATTTTGCTCTCGTCACTGTCGGGGAAGGAAATCCGCCGTCCATTTTGCTCTCGTCACTGTCGGGGAAGAAAATCCGCCGTCCATTTTGCTCTCGTCACTGTCGGGGAAGAAAATCCGCCGTCCATTTTGCTCTCGTCACTGCAGG
>JBCCSU010000224.1:0-8091 GCA_039199635.1 Bacteroidota bacterium
CCAATGAAAGTGATTCGCCACTTTTACTTCAAGCAGCATATCAAAGTCTTAACCATGATCTGGTAGGCTTCGTAAAGAATTCATCGCATGCCAAACGGCTAAATCGATTAAACATTCACAAAGACATTGCGTATTGCCTGCGTTTTGATGAGTTTACTGAGGTACCCATTTTAAAAGACAACAGGTTGACGCTATTTTAATTTCTCGTTATTCCGATGTCGATCCTTATCCCGGATCGATTTTTTTTCGAGGTTTTTATGAAACGCTTCCGTAAGATCTATTCCCGTTTGATTCGCCAGGCAGATTAATACCCAAAGCACATCGGCCATTTCATCTCCTAGGTCTTTGTGCTTATCACTTTCCTTTTCAGACTGCTCACCGTACCTTCGGGCCATTATTCTGGCTACCTCACCTACCTCCTCAGTTAATATAGCAGTATTTGTGAGTTCGTTAAAATAACGTACACCTGTGGTAGTTATCCATTTATCTACTATTTCTTGAGCCTCCTTTAATGTCATTTCTTATCCTTAGTATCAATAATTATAGTCACTGGTCCATCATTGACCAGGTCTACTTTCATATCGGCCCCAAAAACCCCTGTTTTAACAGGTTTTCCAAGGTCGATAGAGAGCTGGTTTATAAACTTTTCGTACAACGGTATAGCCACTTCGGGTCGGGCTGCCTTTGTGTAGGACGGTCTGTTTCCCTTTTTAGTGCTGGCATGCAGGGTAAACTGACTGATAAGTAGTATCTCGCCCTCGACCTGACTCACACTTTCATTCATTACATCATTAGCACCATTAAAGATTCTAAGATTTACGATCTTCTTGCTCAGCCAGTCAATATCGCTTTGGTTATCATTGGATTCTATACCTAACAATATCATCAAACCTGAACCAATACTATTTCTAATTTCACCCTCTATAGCTACCGATGCCTTAGAAACTCGTTGAACAACCGCTATCATCCTCTATTTAGTTTCCGGAGGCATGTAATCCATTGGAAGTATACTGGCCATGGTACCTACCCAACTCCAATATCCCTCAACAAAGGTTGATCTTACATCCTCATAATAGCCATTGTCATACATCGTCAAGTTTTCTTTTATGTGTAGTGTCGATTCTTGCCAGCTGGGTATTGATCTCGATTTATAAGGATATTCTTTTGCCTCTTTTGCGCCTTTATAAACTATTCGTAGCATCCCCTTGTAGTTTAATATATTATCATCGACTAATTCTTTCCCTGTTTTAAATTGCCTCCCCAAACTATCGATTACTTTGGGCTTTCTACGCTCTCGCATATAGTAAGATAGGCTATCATTTAGGCCAAGCGTAGCCCCTGAAGCATTGATAGTGATGGCACCACCAGTTGAACTCTTCAGTTTTTCACGATAGCGTGAAATAGCTTCATTAATGACCAGTTCAGGCATACGATCAGGGTTAGGGATTTTAAATAATTCAAATACTATGAACTTATCATTTTCAAAATTGCCACTAACCATGGATCTAAAAAAGTGAAGTAAAGAGCCTCTATATTCTTTTTTTCTATTCTTCTCCCATCTTTTCTCAGTAGCCTTATTTTTTGATGCTAAATAGCTAAATCTGGGTACCCCGTAATAGGCTAATCTACCCATTTTGTATTCCATTTGAAATGATATCATATCATACGTTATTTCGTAACCCAGCCATTCATTTTTGATGACTAACGGTTCTCTGGCATGTGCATACAGCGTGCGTTGGCTGTAGTCATCATAGAATGCCAGTGTTTTTTTATTTAATATTTGCGCTTTTTCACTGGCAGGGGTTGTTCCCAAGAAATAACTTCTGAAAGATTGAAAGTTGCGCTTCCAGTTAGAAGTATCCGCGGTAACAAAAACTTCTGGCAAATTGACCACCTCTGGAATAAGTTCGATATTAATTTCTAACGTTTCTTTGGCTTTTATTTCCACCGCTCGTGAGTATGTATTGTAACCTACAAAAGATACCGTAAGATCGTATTTCCCGGGAGGCAAATTGTCGAGCGTAAATGTACCATCAGGATTAGTAGTAGTACCGAGCATAGTACTCGCACAATATACGTTGGCAAACTGAACAGACTCACCAGATCCTGATTCAGTTACTTTTCCTTTAATGATTTGAGCTTGAAGCTGAAAAGAAATGGCTGTGAACAAAAACAGGAAGCGAATCATAGGCTTATGGTTAAATGCTAAAAGCTCAACAGCACCTTACAGGTAATGTTGTAACTAGTCCTATCACCTGATCACTAAAATCATCATTTTAACGTTTTTTTAGAATTACTTTCTCTTTTTAACATGAAATAAAGAGTAACAGCGACTAAAAAAAGTGGTGCAATGATTCCAATACTATAAAGAAAATAAGATCCAATCTCAGATAATGACGAATGTTCGCCATCAGATTTCGAGCACCCTACCAGCAAAGCACTCAGGCATAGCGTTAGCCTACTCCGCTTTACTAACATCCGTAGCAGCGCTACTTTCCCATAGCTGAAACCGATCAATCTCATGTTGAACTTTATTGTAGACCCAAACTAAAACGGTAAAATCATCAATGAAACCTGAAACAGGGATAAAATCAGGGATTAGATCTAGCGGTGTTATAAAATACAATAGAGCCGCCATTACCAGTAGAATATGTTTCCACTCAATGTCGCGGTAATCTCCCTTCGCATAGGCTTTAACCATTCGGATAAACACTTTAAGTCTAGCCACCAGACCGGAGGTCTTTAAATTATCCACATTAAAATCATTAACCTTTTCGGTGGCTTTATTCACCACATTACGCATCCTTGGGCTACTCTGGAGAACCTCAGATGCTTTTTTAAGGACACGTTTAAAAAACCTGTTTTTTTCTACTTCTTCCATACTCTTAAAACGTAGTTCTTATTTCAGCTTTAACAGCTGTTAGTGCTTTTTGGATTGGATCGAAATCTTGAGATATTGAGGTATCAAAGAGGCGCTTAGATAAATCCAGACCGGTAGCCTTTTCATCTAAACCCATGGCAGATTCATTGATTGATACAATAAGCTCTTCCTTGGCCGTTTTAACCATGTCCCACACCTCATCACTCATGTATACCTGTTGCGAAACGTTATGATTGTACTCTTCACGTACCTCTTTGAGCATAATTTGCTGAAATTCTCTAGCTGTGTAATCTCCATTATTCAATCTAACCAACAAATTATTTGGACTTATACGTTCCAAAAAAAGACAAATCCGCTCATAAGCATGAAGTCTGTTAGGAAGAACAGTCTCGATACTTTTACCTCGTACACTAAGCGCTTGTTTTTCCAATTCTTTATCTAAAAAGGACTTTACCACCAAATACATGGCATACAATACCGCTCCCGCAGGCAATAAAATTTTTCCAAACTCAATAATTAATTCCATGCTTTTAGCTGCTCAACTTAATTACCTTAAATTAACTTAAAATTATGAATAAGGGCTAGTGCTATAAACTACTTCAAAAATATATAGGTGTAAAAAGCAAGAACAATAGTAAGTCATATACGAGGTTAAGATCATGATAATGAGATTAGCTGTAGACCCTAACTACTTTCTTTAATATCTTTCCAAACTCTTAAATTTGAACTTCAATTGCATTTTAAAGGTTAACTAACCTGTATGGCTAATAAAACACTAGTTCCAGTTACATTAACGGAAAAAGCAGCAAAAGAAGTACGCCACATAATGGAACATAAAAGTATTCCGGAAAATTATGGGCTAAGAATCGGAATAAAAGGAAGTGGCGGATGCTCCGGTTTCAACTTTTTACTAGGCTTTGATACCAAAAAAGAGAGTGACCTTAGTTTTGAAATAGATGGTATTCCTGTTTACGTAGAAAAAAAACATACCATGTATTTGCTCGACCTTGAAGTGGATTTTTATGAGGGTGGTGACGCAAGAGGGTTTACTTTTGTGAAGAAAGGCTAATCTTCTTTTGTTCATTATATATCTTCCAGCGATTTTCTTGACCTTTATATTGCCAATAACTAAATAATATTCCCACTAACGACCAGAAACCTAGTCTGAAAAATAATTGCTCATCAGTTTCGCGAAATTGAAAGTCAATAGACCAATAGTAAGTAAAAATAGCACATGTGAAACCCCAAGGTAGCCCCCACTTTAGAATGAATCTGGTTTTTTTCTTTCTACGCTCAGTCCACTTTTCTAGAAAGACTGTTTCTTTTTTTGAAAAGACTACCTTGTTACTCACTTCTTGTACTGTTTCAAACTAACCACTGCTCTCTCGCATTCACCCTTAATAGGTGGGTTAAGCTTAGCAAGTACTACCTCTACCCAATTTATTCCTGCTAATTCGCTCATTACACGATCTACGATAGCTTTTACTACATGTTCTAACAGTTTGGAAGACCCTGCCATTTCCTCACTAATAATTCGATAAAGATCCTCATAGTCTACCGTTAAGGAGAGTTCATCAGAGGCTGCCGCTTTTTGGAAATTAGTTTTTACCGTAATATCTACTTCAAACCTATTACCGCGTTCGCGCTCAACATCATAATAACCGTGATAGGCCTTAAACTTGAGCCCTTTCAAAGAAATTTTACCCATTTATTCTATCTCATCAAAGAAGGAGGTAGATTTTACGGGCATCTCCTTGGATGACTCCTCCTGGACCCCTGGCTCTGATGATCCGTTGAATTCTACTGATTGTTCTTTAGAAGAATGGTCAATATCCTCTGCTTTTGCCCTGTGAGCAGATCGATCAATATTATCTCGTTTTATCTTCAGTAGATCAGCCTCAATATCCACCGGCTTAATTTGCGATTTAACTCGTTCTACTTTATCCGCAGCATCACTCGCAAAGCTCTTAATGTCAGATAGCAGATCATCACGTAAATTTTCTAAATTTCTATACACCTGCGCCAGACCACGGACCCGATCTTCCATTTCGTCAATGGCACTCTTAGAACGCAACTCTGCTTCTTCGATCATGTCCTTTGCTTTTGCTTTAGCATCATTGATCATAGCTTCGGACTTAATCTCTGTTTCGCGCATGTGGAGCTCTGCCGTTTTGGTGGCTTGATCAATCATATTGGCACCAGTATCTTCAGCAGTTTTTAACGTCTTGAAAAGTGAGTTTTCTACCTCTCTTAGCTTCTCTACTTCTTTTTCAGAAGAATTAAGCTTTATGGTGAGCTCCTTATTTTCATCCATTAGTTTTTCCCATTCCTGGGAGAGTGTCACCAAAAATGCAGTTACTTCTTCTTTATCAAGACCTCTAAAGGCTTTTTCAAATGTTTTCTGACGAATGTCAAGTGGAGTGATTTTCATAGTTTAAAAAATTAACCAACAACAACTATTAGGTAAACTCTAAATTCCAGATCGTTATTGCCCTATCATCGCTGGCGCTTAATAACCAGTTTTGATGAGAAGACCAGAGTAATTTATTAATTGACGTACCATGACCCGCATGCCTGGCTTTATCGATAACCTTACAAAGTTTAAAAGTACGGCTATCCCATACTTTTATCGATTTATCCATGCTACAAGTTACAAAATGTTTGCCATCCGGGCTATAATCAATATTATTAATGGCATACATATGCGCGGCTATATCTTGAATATTCAGATAGCCAGCTTCTACATCCCAAACTCTAATATGCGCATCTCTACCCGCCGATACCAGTAAATTCTCATCTGGGTTGTACTTTAAAGTGAAAACAGAGTTTGTGTGTGCTTCTAATACGTGTTTTAAGATTAAACTGCTTTTATCAAATATCCTTATTTTATTATCGCTATATCCCGCGGCCAGCTCGTTAGTACGTTCATTAATAGCTATGGTTCTTAAGCTTGCATCCGATTTCTGAATGGCCTTAATTATACTGAGTTTATTGACACTTATTTTTGTTAAAAGGCCGGAAGCATCACCTATGAACGCTTCTCCATTCGAAGTTTTGATATCAAAAATGGCCGCTTTGGTCATATTTAATGAACCAAGCTCCTTTTTATCCTGCCAGTTAATGACGTGAATACCATCGTAATTATGGCCAACCAAAAGTAGATCTTCTTTCCGCATATAGTGAAGACCGTAAATAGAGTTTGGCAACTTAGCAATTAGTTGTCCATTTTCAGGGTCATTCAAATCCCAACTTACCACCATACCATCACCTGCGCCTGAGAAAAAAACGTTCGGAAATTGAGACTTCTCAAGGGTATAGACACAGTCATTGTGGCCCGTTAGGCTCTTTACCTTAGATACTGTTACTTTGCTGCTGATCAAACCCTTTTCCTCTTATTTAGTGCAAAGAAGCAGGATTTAAGCCCGTAATTCAAATGCCAATTCTCGAAATAAAAAAGCTAAGTGAAAACAGATTGCTTGCCGTTTGGAAAATAACAGAGACGTTGGAACAGTTGAGCGAAACCCTCCGACTTAATGATGATGAAATGGCTGTATTAAAGACCATGACAATCGTGAGAAAACAAAAAGAATGGATCTGCGCGAGGTTGACCATAAAGGCACTGCTACAGTCCAAAGGGTTGAGCTACCACGGAACATTTAATAACGAATATGGAAAACCCATTTTGTCTAAGGTTACCGGTGAGGTTTCATTATCGCATTCTTATCCGTATGTGGCAGCCATTTATGATGTACAAGACGATGTAGGTATTGACTTAGAACATCCCAAGCCTAAACTGGCGGTTATTTCCAAAAAATTTATGAGCCCATCTGAGTTAAAAGCAGCAGGAACCAACCTCACCAAACTTTGTATTTATTGGAGTGCTAAGGAGGCACTTTATAAAATATACAGCCATAGGGGACTTATTTTTAAAGAAAACTTAAGAATAGAACCCTTCGAACTACAACAGCAAGGCCGTATAACTGGCAGCATAATTGTGAACAAGGAAGAAAAAAAGTATAACTTACATTATTGTGTAAACCAGGAGTACGTTTTGGTGTACAATGTGTAGCACTATTCAAAACAAGTTTATGAGGAGTACTTTATTCATAGTATTATATACAATTTCGATAGCCGTCTTCGGACAGGTAAAAGACTTCCAGCTTAAAGATGTTCAGAATGATAAAGAGGTAAGTCTTTCGCAATTTAGCGAATCGAAAGGCGTAGCTGTTATTTTCACTAGTAATATTTGCCCTTATGCCGTTTATTATGAAGGCAGAATTACACAGCTCGTGGCCGATTATAAGGCAAAAGGCATTCAGTTTATATTGATCAATAGCCATGGCGAGGCTAAAGAATCTCCCGAAGAAATGGCAAATAAAGTTTCTACCTGGGGTCTGGATATTCCGTATTTATCTGATAAGGATCAAAAAGTAAAAAATGCCTTTGGTGCACGGAAAAGCCCTGAGGTTTTCTTACTTAAGAACAATGGCGGTAAGTTTTCGGTATTCTACAAAGGTGCCATCGATAATAATCCCCAGGTGGCTAGTGATGTGAAAGAGCCATATTTAAAACAGAATATTGAAGCGCTCTTGACGAATGCTTCTCCTTCAGCCGGGGGCAGGCCGATTGGGTGTATTATTAAGGGTTAATATTCTGTAGAGTATTTCAGTAACTCCTTCACCTCCTCTTCCTTAGCATGGTCTCCTATTTTCTCAAAAGACTGGATTAAGTTTCTTAGAGAACGCTTTATAATTTCCCTGTTATCGCAAGGTTCAAAAAACATTTTTTGAGGAGTAATTCTAAGCTCACCTATATAGTTTTCGATATCCTCACGTGAAAAAATCAAACCTCTGTTGAAAGCATTAACGTAAAATTGCTTGTAGTTAGGGTCCTTAAACGTGAGAATAAAAAGGTTGGGTAAGTTGACCCCGTATACCGGCAGTTTCAATTTTTGCGCCACAAGAAGATAAATGACGCACAAGGAGATGGGATTCCCTTTTTTTGACTCCAGCACACAATTGATCATAGAATTACTGGGAGAATGAAAGTTCTTAGTATTGGCTGCAAACTTGAGCTTGTTAAAAATTACACTATTGAGAATCTTTATCTGGTCATGAGGATGACCGTCCGGTTTAAATTCTAACCAGGCTTCATAATAGAGTTGTTCTATATCTTGCTTTAGCTTCGAAAACTCCAAATCTGGGTATTGA
>JBCCSU010000225.1:0-8054 GCA_039199635.1 Bacteroidota bacterium
TATCCACATTCCAATAATCACTAATATCATGATGCTGATTATATTCAGTAATATGCCCGCCCTCATCATATCTTTTATTTTTATATGACCACTGGCAAAAACAATGGCATTCGGTGGTGTAGAGATAGGCATCATAAACGCACAGCTTGACGCAATAGTAGCTGGAATAACCAGGTATAGCGGATTTATTCCCAAACCATTCGCTACCCCAATAATCACAGGAATAAAAATAGTGACCAGGGCCACATTGCTCATAAGCTCGGTCATAAAAAGAACTATGGTGGTGACAATGGCTATCAGGCTCAACATACCTAACTCACTATTTTGCGCTACATACTCACCTATAACCTGAATGATCCCTGACTTTTCCATTCCCTTAGCCAAGGTCATGCCTCCGCCAAACAGTATGAGAATTCCCCACGGTAAGCGTTGTGTATCTTTCCATTGCATTAAAAACTCACTTTTTTTGAAAGAAACTGGCATAATAAACATAAGTATACCTCCGGCCATAGCTGTAGTTGCATCTGATAAAAAGGCAGAGCCTATGAGGGTGTTGATGTTAGGTTTAAAAACCCAGCAGATCGCTGTAAGCGTAAAAACGATGGTTACTAGCCTTTCTTCTCGTGTAAATTCACCTAGAGACTTTAGTTCTTTGTGAATAAGCTGATCAGACCCCTCTATTTCTTTTATGCCATTAGAAAATAGAACTTTAGTAATCAGAAAATAGGTGGCGGTGAGTATGGATAGACCTGCCGGTAGCCCTATGTACAGCCATCTCCCAAATTCCATATCAAAACTCACCAGCTCGCTTAAATAACCCGTCATGACTACGTTGGGTGGGGTGCCGATAATAGTTATGGTTCCTCCAACATTTGCGGCGTAAGCTATGCTCAGCATTAAGCCAAGGGCGAATCTCCGTTCACCCTTATTCATTTCGTTATCTCGTAGCAGCAATTGCACTACAGATGCAGCTATGGGTAGCATCATTACCGCGGTAGCTGTATTGCTGATCCACATGCTGAGTAAAGCAGTAGCTGCCATAAAACCTAATATTATTCCATTACCGGAAGTACCGGTAACCCTGATCAGATTTAAGGCAATTCGCTTGTGTAAATTATGCTTTTCAAGTCCCAGGGCGATCATAAAACCTCCCATGAAAAGGAATATTATAGGGCTTGCATAGGGAGCGGTGGCCTCGGTTACCGTAAATATTCCCAAATAGGGTAAAAGTACGAGTGGTAGCAAAGCCGTTACCGGAATCGGTGCGGCCTCGGTTATCCACCAAATAACCATCCATGATGCCAAGGCCAGAACCTTACCAATGTTACTATCACCGTATGCCAAAAGTAACGCCCCAAATACTACCGGCCCCAGGATAAAACCAATTAGCTTACCCGATTGAAAAGATTTGCTCATATTAACTATTAAGACGGTAATGCAATGAAAAACCCTGCCAGCGAAATGTACCCAATAATTAATACAGTATAGTGAAGCTTTCGGGCTTGGTGAAAATATGCCGCAGCAATGGCTAGAATAACTCCTGCAAGCCGAATTACATTTTGGATCACCACATTTCCAATATCAGGATATACGAATGAACTCACTATGGTAGAAACGAAATAGATAGCTAATAATGCAAAGAACCATCTCGAGTTATCATAAAAATGTACTTCCATATCTTTTTTGATGGTGAATTTAAAGTCGGGGAACAGCACCACGCTAATCAGATGAAAAATAAAAATAGGTAGGAGGGCATAAAGAAAGTAGTAAATATTATGTGTGAGTACTTCAGTACGAGGCCAAATACCCCACCAATTCTGTATAAAAACCAAAAATGCGAATATGGTCCAAAGAAGGTGTTGCCAGTTTACTTTTATCATACTGCGGTTGCGGATCATAGCTCCCCATCCGATGAAATATTCAGCGCCGATGTATCCAAAGATTATGGCTATGAATACCGTTAAATATTCAGCATGAGTAAATCCATTAATCACCTCAGGCATCTGCATGCTCAAAAAAACGTGTTTTAATCATTATATGATAAGAAATGCCGGTGTTTATCAGGTGCCTATCAACTCTTTTGCGTTTTCATAGGCCACTTGGGAAGGTGTTTCGCCCCCTATCATTTTGGCGATCTGCTCGATGCGTTCCTTGCTATCGAGCAGTTTAAGTTTACTTATCGCACGCTCTTCGGAGCTATCCTTAAACACAAAATAGTGTTGATCTCCTTTTGCAGCTACTTGCGGTAAGTGGCTTATGGTAATAAGTTGATGATTTTGTGCCATCTGTTTCATCATATCAGCTAGCTTTAAAGCTATCTCGCCAGAAACACCGGTATCTATTTCATCAAAAATTATAGTAGGTAGGGCAATCTTTTCTGCCAGAATATATTTTACGCAGAACATTAATCGTGAAAATTCTCCACCAGAGGCTACTTTGGCCATCTCTTGTGGAGGCACGCCTTTATTAGCACTAAAAAGGATTTTGATCTGATCTATACCGTATTGGCCTAGCCCTTCTTCGGTGCGTTCAATTTTAATGTCGGCTTCCGAAATACCTACTTTCTGTAGTAACTCAATTAGGCATTGCTCTAACTTAATAAATGAAGCTTTTCTTTTTTGACTTAAAACATTCGCTTTTTGAGTAGCTTCCTTTGTAAAATGCTCCACTTCATTTTGAACCTTCTCTATTTCAGTATCCAAATTTTGAAAGCGGTTAACTTTCTCACTTAGGTCTTCCTGGATGCTCAACAGCTCGGCTACAGATGATACCTTATGCTTTTGTTGTAAATTGTAAATGAGCGTAAGTCGTTCTTGCGCTTGAACAGTTTGCTCAGGGTTGAATTCTACTGCTTCTTCTTCCTTTTCTATCTCGGTAATTATATCTGCCAACTCTATAAACGTGCTACTCAAACGGTCATAAAGCCGCTGATAATTATCAGAATAATTGCCCAGCTGGCGTAGTAACGCCACAGAATCTTGAATTCCGATAGAAGCGGCCAATTCATTACGAGCTAATGCCTCAAGGACGCCGTTAAATTTCAGCTTAATGTCTTCGGCATTTTCCATCATTTTTACCTGTTCTTCTAATATTTCCTGTTCTTCTATAGATAGATCAGCAGAGGTCAACTCTTCCAAGAGAAAACGGTTATAATCAGCTTCTTTATTAATTTCAGTTGCTTCTGAACGTAACCGCTCCAGATGATCGATTGTATTTTTGAGCTTTACGTAGGTTTTATGGTAAGAGCGCCTTTCTGAAGTACTACTGGCAAAGGCATCTATAAAACTGATTTGGTAGGTACTTTTTCCCAGGTCTAGGGTTTGATGTTGAGAATGAACATCCATTAGCCGAAGGCCTATTTTCTTTAACGTTTCTAAGGTTACAGGTGTATCATTAATAAAGGCTCTTGACTTTCCATTTGGATTGATTTCCCGTCTGATGATAGATATCTCATCATAATCCAGGTCTTCTTCATAAAATAGTTGTTCTAAAGAATAAGCAGATACATTGAAGTGACCTTCTACTACACATTTATTTTCCTGATCGAAGAGTGCCTTGCTATCTGCTCTGTTACCTAATAAGAGCCCGACAGCTCCTAGCATAATAGACTTACCAGCACCTGTCTCTCCGGTAATAATATTGAGATTCGCAGATGGAGTCATCTCCAGTTCCTTGATAAGCGCGTAGTTTTTTATAGTAAGATGTTTCAGCATCTATGCGGGAATGTCCAAAATGATTTCTGTTATGTCCGCAAGGTGAAGTTTTATCTGACTTAGGCGCATATCTGACCCTTCTAAAAAGTCATTATCAGCACCTGATATTTTTATAAAAAAAACTTCCCCTGATTGCATTACAATATTAGCGTATTTGCCAGAGATCTCAGGAAGCTTTTCTCTGATTATGGATTGTGTGTTTAACCGTATTTGCTTTGATGCCAAACGTCAGCTGCCTTTGATTATTCTCTCGTATTCGTTGCTATTGGTAGGGTCAATTGCCACTAATATATCATAGGCCTCTCTCCTTACCTGTAAGTTGCCGTCTGAAAAAATATTAATAAGTTCGTCTGATTTAGCATCTAAAAAAGCGATCACTAAAATAGAATTAGGATATACGTTCCTTACCTTTCTAAACTCCCTTAGTACCTCTACGATGAGCTTCCGGCTGTTATCAGGGTCGTCACTAAAGGTATCCAATGCAAGACGGTGATATTTATAGAGTCCTCTGCGTAGTTCTACCATCTGTGTATTGGTCAAATTTTCTGATAACCAATACCTGTTTCTTGTACTGCCTAAAGCGTTCCATCCCGGCCGGTTGGATTGCTGAGCGTTATTTACTACGTCCAGGGCTTTTTGAAAGTAAAGTGTACCCCCCAGTTCACTAAAGGAATCGTAATCCAGGCCTAGCATGATGTAGGCGTAAAAAGCCAGAATGGAGGTGAGGTTGGCTTGGAAGGTGTTGTCGTTATATTGAAGTGGCTGCGCTTCTACATATTCAAATTGCCAATCACGGTCGGCAAAATTTAAGAGTATTGATTCGTAATCAGAGCCATAAACCGGCCTGGCCGATTGAATTTGAACATTAGCCTGAAAATTACCAATACTGGTTTGTGTATTTTCCAGGGTAATGATCATATTACACTTAATCTTCTCCAGATTCTGATACGTATCTTCCGTCCACTCACTATCGTTTATAAATTGAGTGAATGCATTTTCCATATCGGTAAATACGCTGCGCTCAGAGGTTTGAACCTGATCAGAGTTTACGGTTACCCTACAGTTGAACTCTTGCGACTTTGACCAGCCCCAAGAAAGTGTGACCAGGAAAATACTAAGAATGTACTTTTTTGGTAATAGCATCTACGATGTCTTTGGCTGCTTCTTTTTTACTTTTTAACTGAAAATCTTCCTGATTATTTTCTTTGTCAATAATAGAAATTTTATTGGTATCATATCCAAACCCTGCTCCTTTATCCTTGAGTGAGTTAAGGACTATGAGATCAAAGTTTTTAGATTGAATTTTTCTCCGCGCATTTTCGATCTCATTTTCGGTTTCCAAGGCAAAGCCTACCGTAAGCTGCTTACCTGTTTTGAGGGTACCTAATTCAGCGGCTATATCATGCGTTTTTACCAGATCAATGTTCAGAGCATCAGATTTTTTCTTGATCTTCTGATTGGATACGGTAGCCGGCTTGTAATCTGCCACAGCGGCGGCTAATATACCTATGTCGCTTTTCGGAAACTTTTCAATACAGGCTTTGAACATCTGATCTGCTGATACCACCCTCTCCAGGATAATGTTGGGGTGTGAAACCTCCTCAGAAGAAGGACCACTCACTAATTGGACCTGGGCTCCTCTCTTGGCCGCCTCTATCGCAATCGCATAGCCCATTTTTCCGCTGCTATTATTTCCAATAAATCGTACAGGATCAATAGCCTCATAGGTTGGTCCGGCGGTAATTAAAATTTTCTTTCCGGATAGCTCTGTGCTCTGATCAAAGTATGTATTTAGTTCTTCTATAATGTGTTCAGGTTCGGCCAACCTGCCCTCACCCACCAGGCCGCTGGCCAGTTCTCCGTGTTCAGCTTCTACGACATGGTTGCCGTAAGAACTTAAGGTCTGAAGGTTTTTGTTGGTAGAGGCATGACTATACATGTCCAGATCCATGGCCGGTGCTATCCATACGGGACACTTGGCCGATAGATAAGTGGCCAATAAGAGGTTGTCACAAATGCCGTTAGCCATTTTTGCAACAGTATTAGCGCTTGCTGGTGCTACCAGAAATAAGTCAGCCCACAGGCCTAATTCTACGTGGTTATTCCAAGTACCATTTTCATCTTTAATGAATCTGGAGAGAACCGGATACTTTGAGAGAGTTGCTAACGTGAGGGGTGTAATAAAGTCAGAAGCAGAGCCCGTCATAATGACTTTTACCTCTGCACCGGACTTCACGAGCAATCTAGTGAGGTGAGCCGCTTTGTAGGCGGCAATACTTCCGCATACTCCTAGTAATATTCTCTTATTCCGGAGCACGCTATGAAAGCTACAATTCTAGTTTTTCTTGCTCTTCCTCATCACGCTCACGATACATAACCTTATTCTCTTGAAATTCTTCAATGGCTATGTTAGTTGATTTGGGAAGTCTTTCGTAAAACTTGGAGATCTCTATTTGCTCTCTGTTTTCAAAAATTTCCTCTAAGTTGTCTACGGTAGATGCAAATTCAGCGAGTTTAGAATTTAACTCCTCTTTTACATTTACAGCCACCTGCCGTGCTCTTTTTGATATGATCGCTACGGATTCGTATACGTTGCCAGTGTCTTTTGACAACTGATCCATGTCTCTTGTTTCTATTGATGCCTGGGCCATAATTATTATTTTTTTGCTAATTCGTTAATTTTATTCAAGCTGTTTTCATATTTCTTCTCAGCTTGTTTCAAGTACTCGCTATTCGGATACCTATCAATAAAACTGATATAATACTCTTTCGCTTGTTTAAAACGCTCTTCCTGTTTAGAACGAATGCTCTTCTCAGCCCAGTTATGTTGGGCTACAAATTTTAGATAGTTAATTTCCTCATTATACTGAGAATCCGGGTAGTCCTTATTGAAACTATTAAAGGCAATAACGGCTGCATCGTATCGCTCAAGTTTAAAGTATTGCTTAGCATTCTCATATCCTTTTTTCTCCAGTTTCTGTTGAATATCATCGATTACCTTGGTGGCATCGTCCCTGAATTCACTCTGGGGAAACCGGTTGATGAAAGTCTGCATAGCTACTACAGCTTCTATACTATTAGTCTGGTCTAAATTATAGGAGGGTGAATTAGCATAAAGAGAATATGCGTACATATATTGCGCTTCTTGAGCAAATTCACTTCTCGCATACGTTTCATAAAAAACTTTGAACTGATGCGAAGCTAACAAATAGAATTTTTGGTAATACTGAGCGTAAGCGGAGTAAAACTGCACTTTTTCACCTTCGGGTAACCCCCTTACAATAGGTAGTATTTGATCAAATAGCACTGTAGCTCTGTAGTAATCCTCATTTTCGTAGTAGCGCAAAGCCGCCTCATATTTTACTCTCCAATCCGTACTTTTTTCTATTTTTCTAAATTTAGAACAAGAAAAAACCAGAGAGATAAAAAATAGAGTGTAAAAAACTCGAAAAAACGCCTCTTTCCGCATAGGGGTGCAAATATAAGTTAGTGGTTGCTAATAAGCAATGTGCTTCAGATTATACGATAAATGGAAAAAGAGAGATACTATTTTCTGATAATTAATTTTTTTGTGAGGACGCCATCATTATCGAGATGAAGAGTATAAAAGTAAACTCCGGGATTGAATTCTTCGGTGTTTATCTTCAGTTTAGTTTCAAAGTATGAAAGCTCGTACTCACCTACAACGCTACCCAAAACATTGTGTAAAACAATCTTGGCCTCCACGTCTTCATTATGGATGGTGTAATCAATAATAGCGAATTCACGAACAGGATTAGGGTAAATTTCATTAATCATCATTTCAGAAGAACTAAACACCGTATTAGAGGCCAGGTCTTCCTCCACGGTGTAGTTGATCTCATACTCTATAGCTTCTGACGGATTATCCCGATCGTAAATAAGATATTTTACTGTACTAATTCCCGCTACTAAACCTGTTTCTAGAATACTCTTGAACATTTCAGATGTCTCGCCCGGATTAATTCTTTTAGAAATTGGGATCTGATCTACAGTACTTTCGTAACATTCAGTACCCCAACAAAAATAGTTTTTTTGGCTTGACCCAATGACTTTGTCTATGCGTTTAAAAATTAATTGGATTGGTTTATTAGATATATTTTGGATGGCAACAGGTGCTTTTATTTGCTTACCTATGGTGCTTTTGAAATTTGAACTTGGACTAACTACTTTGAAGGCCTGCCCAAAGGATAGAGAGCAGATAAAGCAAAGCGAAACGATTAGTCCTAAAATTTTCATCTTTCAAATACTAAAACAGTATTTCGTTCGTTAGATCAAGTTAAGTTAATTAATATACGAAATTTAATTCGGATTAGATACAGA
>JBCCSU010000226.1:0-8009 GCA_039199635.1 Bacteroidota bacterium
AAGAGTAAGACCGGATCAACGAGAAAATCCTTGAACTGCGGCCTCCCGAAATACTAAGTGTTTTATAAAATAAAGTATTAAACCTCAATTCATTCTTAAAGTTCAGCTGTCAAAGTGGTATACATAAAAGGCCAAAAGATTAAGTAACCAAGGCTCATTTCTTAATTGGTCAGAGTTCTATTCTAGCCTTTTTACAGTTGATCATTGCAATTTCACTTCTATTTTGTCGCTTGCCTTTTTTGCGATTTGATTTCAGGGTCAACATCAAAGCTTACTTAGTTACGAATAATAGAAATACAGCCTGATTTGTAGATACTCTTTTCCACGTATTTGAAATCCAGCCTCAGACATACTATCTTGAGGGGATGATCCGTCAAGAAATCAAAAACTATATCGGCATGAATAAACACTTCCGATATAGGGGAGAAGAGCAAACACGTGTTGAAACCTTTAGTGATGCCGTTTTTGCGCTTGCCATTACGCTACTGATTGTTTCTGCCGAGGTGCCTGATACATTCGCTGAAATGAAGCGTTTCGTACTTGACATTATTCCTTTTGCGCTGTGCATGGCATTTATTACTTATATATGGTATGAGCACTATTTGTTTTTTATCAGGTTTGGCTTTAGAAGCAAAAAAATAGTGGTATTAAACGCTTTATTGCTATTTTTTCTTCTCCTGTACGTCTATCCGTTGAAGTTTCTGGCAAAATTTCTGGTGAGTATTTACGGAAACATGTTGATCCAACTTTTTGGTATAACGGATGGTAACTTTTCAACGGCAAATGCCATGATTAAAGGGGAAGAAATGTCAGAGTTAATGATCATTTATGGTCTGGGAGCAGCTCTGATCTTTTTTATTCTTGCCATAATGTATAAATACGCTTTAAAGAGAAGAGAAGAACTAAATCTGAATGAAATTGAAACGTTTAATACTATTTCAGGTCTTCAATCCCATATACTTATGGGATCAGTTCCGGTATTATCAGTTTTAATCGCTATCATTTTCGGACATACTCTCGCTGGCTCTATCGTTTCAGGGTTTATTTATATGTTGTATTGTCCACTTTTTCCTATTTGGAGTCGTTGGCGTGGTAAGAAGATGTAAAAGGAATTCCCAGATCTTAAATTCTAGCCTGATAAGTGTAAAGCTGGTAGTATCGCCCTTCTTTGGCGATTAGATCATCATGTTTACCTCTTTCCACTATTTCACCGTTTTCGATCACCAGAATCTGATCAGCCTGCCGGATAGTGCTTAATCGGTGAGCGATCACAAAAGTGGTTCTGCCTTTCATCAATTCTTTCAGACTGGCTTGAATATATGCTTCACTTTCGGTATCCAGGTTAGAAGTAGCCTCGTCAAGGATCAGTATTCTGGGGTCAGCCAGAATGGCACGAGCTATGGCAATGCGTTGCCGTTGGCCACCGGAAAGTTTTACTCCACGTTCACCAATTAGTGTGTCCAGGCCGTCTTCAAACCGTTCGGTAAATTCATTTACATGTGCAGCTCTTACGGCAGTGTCTAATTGCTCAGTGGTGGCATTAGGTCGGGGGAATAGAATATTTTCACGTATAGTACCTTCGAACAGGAAATCATCTTGAAGTACCACACCTAATTCAGCTCTAAAGCTCCGAAGTGTGACTTTCGATAGGTCTTTTCCATCTACGGTGATGGAACCAGAGGCAGGATTAAGAAAGGAAGCAGCTAATCCGGCTATGGTGGATTTACCGCTACCTGAGGTGCCCACCAGCGCAGTAACTGAGCCCGCTGGCGCACTAAAATTGATATTGTGCAACACTTCTTTTCCTTTTTCATAAGCAAAAGATACATTCTCAAATTCAACATTACCTTGAATATGATCTAAATGGATGTTTCGCTCCATTCCATCATCTTCTAAAGGCATGTTCATGATTTCTTCTGTACGGTCAAGTCCGGCAAAAGCCTCCGTAAGCTGGCTTCCGATATTACTCATTTGAACTATAGGAGCGATCATAAAACCGAGGTATAAGGTAAAAGACAAAAATTCACCGAAAGTTAGATTGCCTTCCATAATCATATAGCCGCCTATTCCCATGATTCCCGTGGACGCTAGTCCTAGCAGAAAGGTGGCCGAGCTCGTCACAATACTAGTAGAGGTAAGGCTCTTTTTAACATTTTTAAAAAGCCGGTCTACACCGCTTTCAAAGGTTTTGATTTCCTGGGCTTCTGCATTAAAGCCTTTAATTACCCTTACACCACCTAATGTTTCAGTCAGTCGGCCGGTCACTTCCGCGTTAATTTTACCGCGTTCTCGAAATATGGGGCGTATATACCCGAAGGCCTTAAGTGAAATCACCCCGAATATAGCTACCGGTACTAGAACGTACAATGTCATCATAGGGCTTATACTAATCAATAGAAACAGTGAGATGATAGAAGTTAAAATGCCTCCAAAAAGCTGAACAAGCCCTGTACCCACCACGTTGCGCACTCCTTCTACGTCTGTCATTATCCTTGAAACCAGCTCTCCGATTTTAGTATTATCAAAAAAACGAATGGGTAATTGAATAATATGTTGTTGTACTCTTACCCTAAGCTGTGCTATGAGATGTTGAGCTTCCACACTCAATATCTGTGTTAAGGAAAAAGAGGTTATCGCCTGAACAGCAATAGCACCTACTACTATCAGCAGCAGCGTTTTTAATTTTTCAAGGTCACTTTCAGGGATCACCTCATCCATTAATATCTTACTGGCATAAGGTAAAACCAGATTTGCTAATCGACTAATAATGATTAGTATAAGGCCTATGAATACGAATTTTCTCCTTGGCCATATGATCGTTTTGAAAACGTAGCCAATAGTCACCTTTGATTTACTCATGTAAATAGTTTAAAGCACTAGTAACGAGTTTTGAAAGGAGTAGTTCCCTTAATGGCTAAAAGATCTTTTCTATTTTAATTTTTTGACTGTTGAAATCAATAACGTCACCTTCTTTCTTGGAGATGAGGGCTTTTCCGATAGGAGAAGAAAGTGAAACAGCGAAAAAAGTATCATTATTTACTACTAACTTACCGGCACTTACACTAATGTAATACTTCGCGGTTTTGGTAGTTACCAAAGCACCCAATTCTACTCTATCCCTTTGCTCTTCAGGCTGTATGAGTTGCAGCGTTTTTAGCAGTTTGTTAGCTTCAACTAACTGAAAACTTTGGTTTTCAATTTCCAAATGCATCATAGCTTGGGTAGTTTCGTATTTATCACCCATAGAGCTTTTTTTATCGGTGCTGGAAGAGTCTTGAGCACTTTTAATGGCTGATTGTATAGTGTGGATCTTCTCAGTGACAAAATCCATACATTTTTGATATAATGCCTTTTTAAGACTTCCGTTATTCATAAAAATGTGCTTTGGCTTAAGTGTAATATAACTAAAAAAATAAATGAACCTTGAATCATATGAAAATGATCCTCAAAGAAGCGCTGCAAAGGTTACTGAATACGTAAATGAGCTTAACCTTCAGCCGCATCCTGAGGGAGGCTTTTACAGAGAAACGTATCGTGCAGAGGGTATGGTTAGTTTACCGGTCTTTAACGGGGAAAGAAATATTTCCACTGGCATTTATTATTTACTAGAGGCAGGCAGTTTTTCAGCTTTTCATCGAATAAAGTCAGACGAGATGTGGCACTTTTATGACGGCACTGGTCTTTCGGTATATCTGATTGATGAAAGTGGCAATCTTGAAGTTCTTCGGCTTGGTCGAAACTTAGCGTCAGGAGAACAGCTTCAAGGTGTTGTTCCGGCAGGCAGATGGTTTGCCTCAAGAGTAGATTCAGAAAGTGGATATGCTCTGGTAGGATGTACAGTAGCTCCCGGCTTTGACTTTCAGGATTTTGAAATGGCCGAAAGGGGGGAGCTTATCTCAGAATTTCCGCAACATTCAGATTTAATAATTAGTTTAACACGATGAGATTATTGATAATATTATGGCTATCGGCTATTTTCTCAAATTCAATAGCCCAGCATAAAGATGAGCGTGAACAACGGATCAAAGAAACTGACGTACCCGCCGAAATACTCAAGGAACTTGAGCCTTACATAAAGAACCTCAAAGTCAAATACATTTATGAAACTGACGGAGATGATAGTTCATATGAAGCTAAGTTCCGCTCTAAAAGCCGTCAATTTAGCGTAGAGTTTGATACACTCGGTAGCCTGGAAGATGTTGAAATCGAAATGAAATATACATTGCTCAGTAAAGAGGTCAAGAAAAATATTGCAAAGTACCTGAGTAAATCGTCATCAGGCTACAAAATTTTGAGATGCCAGAAACAATACGTCCATTTAGAAGGTAAAAGTTCAGAAACGCTGCGGCATGCGATAAATAATGAATCCCATAGCCCAATTAACTATGAGTTGGAAGTAGATTTGAAAATGGGTAGCGCACTTGAAAGCTACGAGTTGCTATTTGACGCATCCGGCAATTTTATTGCTAAACGGGTGATCGTTAATCGGGCTACGGATAACCTTCTTTATTGATGCGTATAACTCTTTTAACTTTCATCATGGCAATCTCTGTCATAGAAACGATAGCACAAACCGGAGAGTTAGAAGGCCATTGGGAGATAGCCTTACCGGTGAGTTATTCTGTTTCAGAGCGCTGGAAAATGAACACTACCGTAGCGTCAAGAACAGGTTTTTATGAGCAGATCCAAGAAGATAATAGGCTAGAACTTTTCATCAATTTTATCGAGATCAGTCAATATGCTACCTACAGAGCAGGTCATAATATTTCGCTTACCGGAGGTTACAGATACCGTTCGGTTAATCCTACAGAAGGCACAGGCGAGCGTGAACATCGGTTGATGCAGCAAATTGGTATTATCCATGTCAGGGCGCCCACCCGGATAGCCAGTAGATTACGAATAGAGCAGCGGTTTCGTACAGATGATTTCGCACATCGTATCCGTTATCGTTTATCTGCTGACAGGCCTTTACAAGGTGAAAAGCTGGATGTGGGGGAGTTTTATGGGATCGTTTCAAATGAAATGGTCGGTGAATTTGGAAGACAAGTAGATACTACGCTCGAGAATCGTATTTCAGTTGGGTTTGGAAATAAATGGGGTCAATCTTCTAAAATTCAAATAGAAGCCCAGTTACGTTCAGATGGTATCTTTGATCGACCGATCAATACCTTTTTTCTCATGACCGGTTTCTATTTTAATTTTGATTGATGAAGTTCCCGCGCTTGACGCAGGATCCCGATAAATTAAACGACCCTCTTGATTTATTTCGAGTCACCGAGCCGAAAAATTCAATGAACTCTCTGTCTTCTCAGACAACTCGAACTTTTGACCTAATTTGGGAATCACCACATCATCAAAACCATTGTGCTCTAAAGAACCTTTAAAGTTTTCCATGGCCTCTTTATCTCCATGCACTAGAAATACTTTTTTTAGTCGATGCTTATCCTGGGTTTTGAAGAAGTTCAACAAGTCATTGTAATCTCCATGTCCACTCAGTACATCTGTAGATAAGATACGGGCATTCACTTTGAGATCTTCGCCGAATCGTCTGTATGTAGACATTCCATCCATTAATCTACGTCCTAATGTGCCTTGAGCGCAGTAGCCTATGAATAATATAGTACAATAACTATTTTCCAGATTCCGAATGATATGATCTTCTGATTTTCCACCCTTGACCATACCCGAAGAAGTAATGATTATACAGGGTTCATTGTATTGATCGATCTCCTCAGCGCTATTCATGTCACTGATGTAAATGAGATTGTCAAAGTCAAAGAGGGTACCGTGGGTATCGTTAAACTCCCTGGCCTCCTTGTTCATAAAATCCACAAAATCCTGGTAGACCTGCGTGCTTTTATGAGCCAGAGGACTGTCAGTAAATATTTTAATCGGTGGTAGCTTACCTGCGACTCTTAACTTATTGAGTAGATACAATAATGTTTGCGTACGACCAATACTGAAAGAAGGGATGATCAATCGGCCTGGAATTTCGACACAAGATTTATGAATCGTGTCGGTCATGATCTTCTCTGCATTCTTATCTTGATGAACTCGCATACCGTAAGTAGTCTCGCTAATTATGAAGTCAGCTAATGGTATGGGTTCAGGATCGGGTAAAAGGGGATAATTTGGTCTGCCAATGTCTCCTGAGAATACAATTGTCTTTTCTTCCGCCTGAACCACGATATGAGCAGCTCCTAACAAATGCCCTGCTTGACGAAAGTAAAATGAAAAAGAATCGCTGAGAGAATACGGCTGTTCAAAATCAATAGGCCTGAAATAATCCAGGCTATACTCTACTTCCCTTGGCCCGTAAAAGTCCGGCGTTTTCTTTTTCCGTGCCCGCTTCAAGTTGATTCTTGCCGCATCAAAGAGCAAAATACGGCTAAGCTGATAGGTGGCATAAGTACAATAAATGGTGCCTGTGAATCCTTCCTTCACCAGTAAGGGAATAAGACCACTGTGGTCTATATGTGCATGGGTCAGCAATACTGCATCCAGCGTTTTAGGATTGAAGTTAAACGGATGCTGAAACTCTTCCTCGTTTCTGGTTTCCATGTCGAAACCACAGTCGATCAGGATTCTGAATCCATCTACTTCCAACAGGTATTTGCTGCCTGTTACTTGTTCCGTTGCTCCTAAAAATTGCAATATCATTTTCCTATTCCCCACAAAGTACGAAACAAAGAAATGCAATATTCAGTTACTTTTTGTAATTCAGTTAAAGCAATGTCTTGTCCGTCCAGAAAAAGAGAATACCTGTCAAAGGAAGAAGCGGAGGAAGCCCTGATCCAGCACCATATCCGTTTTGATTTTCCCCCCGGACAAGGTCCGCTTAACGTTTATAAATGTGAAATGTGTGAGACCTGGCATTTTACGAGTAAGGGTGAAATGGCTGCTATCCTAAACGATCCTGAGGTGAAGAAACGGATAGCAAGAGAGAAGTTAGGGGCGGGGTGGGTGTGAATTATTTCCAATCATACTTTATGTGACTTTTATGTGACTGAAATCTTAAAAACTATATATTTACCCTTTAATTAAGCATTTCTAATGTGATTTATGGACGAACGCGAGCTAAACATTCTTCTTAGCGAATTAAGAGCATTTCCTGCTGAAACAGAGTGGATTGAATTCAAAACTAACAATGACTTCGAATTGGGAGAATATATTTCAGCGCTTTCAAATTCAGCATGCATTCATGATAAACCTTTTGGGTACTTGGTTTTTGGTGTTGAAGATAGATCTCATCGAGTTATTGGAACCACGTTTAATACTAGTAAAAAGGGAAAGGGAAATGAAGATTTAATTCCCTGGCTTTCGAGATTGCTAACTCCTAGAATTCATTTTGGGCATTACATTCTAAATCATACTGAAGGAAGAGTTGTCATTTTTAAGATTAAAGCAACCTCTAATACTCCTGTAAGCTTTCATGGAACTGCTTTTATCAGAGTTGGTTCTTACAAAAAGAAACTCTCAAATTATCCCGAAAAGGAAAGATTAATATGGACTAAAGAACCACCAACTCAGTTTGAAAGTGAGATAGCAAAACACAATTTGGATATTGACGAAGTCTTAAAACTTCTAGATTATCCTTCATATTTTAACCTTATGGATCTTCCCTTGCCATCTAACAAAGACGGTATTGTTGAGAAACTAAAACAAGAGAAGCTGATTGTCAAAAAGAGTTCTTCCTATTGCATTACTAATCTAGGAGCTATCCTTTTTGCTAAAGGAATTGAAAGTTTCGAGACATTAGAAAGAAAAACCATTAGAGTAATAATTTATGATGGCAATAACAAAAGAAAGACTATTAAAGAGCAAACAGGTAAGAAGGGTTATGCTGTTGGGTTCGAAGGTCTAATTAACTATATCGATGATCAACTTCCAACAAATGAGATTATTGATGATGCTTTAAGAAAAGAAGTAAAAATGTACCCAAAATTAGCTATAAGAGAACTTGTAGCTAACGCCATAATCCATCAAGATTTTCGAGAGCAAGGTACCGC
>JBCCSU010000227.1:0-7963 GCA_039199635.1 Bacteroidota bacterium
ATCAATGTAATTGATTTTTTCTACTGCATCGGTCGGATCGTCCCAGTAGGTATCAACAAGCGTAAAACCAAAGTACTGTAGCCCCGTTCCTTCACGCTGATCAACTTCATTAGGTTCATCTGAAGAACAGGCTAAGAATAAAAACATAAAAACACCGAACACCCACTTATTATTTAATACCTTTTTTGCCATCATCTTACTTTAAGTTAAAGGTGTTTTTACTTTGCATATATAATTTTATTTAATGCAGTACAGAATATATTTACCCTAATGATAGTTGTTATTAATTCTTCCCTGTAAAATATTTCACAACCAATAATGACGTTTTAAAAGTTAATTCTTATTCATGACGCCTTTTTAGTGGCTTTAACATGTCAGATCAATCATTAGCAAACCGTATAAAATCAGGAGATAAATCAGCATTCGAAGAGTTATTCAATAGCCATTATCAAATGCTTTGTATCTATGCTAAGAAAGTGATTGGTGATATGGACCAGTCGCGGGATATAGTGCAAAATGTTTTTGTGACGCTTTATAATAACCGCGCTTCATTAAACATTAAATCGCCTGTTAAAAATTACCTCTACCGCTCAGTTTATAATGCTTGTTTGAATTATTTAGAGCAAGTCAAAGTTCATAGTAAACACCATAGTTATATAGCATCGTATCATTCGGAAAGTGATAGTCGCGATATGATAGTACAGGCCGAGCTTGAAGGGGAAGTCTGGAATGAGATTCAAAAATTACCTGATCAATGCCGCATTATTTTTCAAATGAATCGTTTTGAAGGGAGAAAAAATAAAGAAATTGCCACTACGTTAGGAATCTCTATTCGTACTGTTGAAACTCAAATTAGCAAGGCCCTCAAAATACTACGCAAAAATTTGAGTCACTTAATGCCTGCGCTTTTACTACTCACCTCAGCGGCTTAATATTTTTTGCATTTCCGATACGTGTAAAGTTGTAGTTACTTGTCTTTACTATATATGACGCCATGAGTAATTCATTAAACGAATATACAGATCAGGAATTATTAGTAAGATATCTTTCAAAGGAGACATCGGCCCTGGAAAACAGAAGGGTAGAGCACTGGCTTAATGCCAATGATCGGAATAAAGAAGAGTTCAATAAACTGAAGTTGTTATGGGAAGCCAGTAGCCATGCTAAAGAGGCTTCCCTCATTGATGTTAAGAGCGATTGGCAGAAAGTTAAATTAAGAATTGATGATGAGCCAAAGGTACGGTCACTATCTGCGGCTAAACAACAGGGTAGCGTTTTTACTCGCTTGATGAGGGTGGCGGCTGTTATAACCTTTTTGGTAGTAGCTTACTTGACGTGGCCTGTGCTTTCAGGTTTGAATCCAGCAGAGATGACTACCATTACCGCTCTTAGCGATACCTCAGCGGTGGTGTTAGCTGATGGTAGCAAGGTGTTGCTAAACAAGAATTCACGGTTAGTATATCCGGAAAAATTCTCTGGTAATACAAGAACCGTGACTTTGGAAGGTGAAGCCTTTTTTGATGTGGTAAAAGACCCGTCTAAGCCTTTCCTAATAAAATCCGGTAGGGCAATTACTGAAGTAGTGGGCACTTCTTTCAGTGTTAATGCAGGGATAAAAAATAAGGTACTGGTGACAGTGGTAACGGGTAAAGTCCTGCTTTATAATGAAATGAACCAAGAAGGGAAACTAGCTATTGTCCCTGGTGAACAAGGTCAGTTAAAAAATGAGTCGCAACTATTAAAAAAGGTTAATGATGACCTCAATTTTTTATCGTGGAAGACCGGTGTTCTCACTTTTCAAAATACACCGATTAATAAGGTCATAAAAGATTTAAGCACGCACTATGATCGACCCTTAAAACTAGGTTCTTCCGCTCTAAAGACTTGTACATTGACGGCAACTTTTGATAAACAACCCCTTGAGAATGTACTAGACGAGTTACAACTGGTGTTGCCTATTCAGATCCTGATGCAGGACAAAAAAATAATACTCACGGGTACAGGTTGCCAATAAACAATGAGGAAAGCATTTAAAATTTTCTTTTTAGTTCTACGGCTGCTTACTTTCTCTAGTGGAGGCATGCTTGCCCAAAGCACTTTAATGGATAAGGAAATTACATTGGTTAAGACCAAAGGCTCCGTAGAGCAGCTCTTGAAGGAGATAAGCGAAATAGGAGGGTTTACCTTCACCTACAGCAATCAGATTACGACTAATGAAATAGTCAAGCTGCAGAGTAATAGACAATCCGTTAGATCATACCTCGAACAGCTTTTTCCCAATGGTGATATCAACTATATTTTTAAAGATGGGCGCATTATCCTAAGACATAAAAGGGATAAAAAAAGCGAAGAAACTAAATATACCATCAGTGGATATTTGAGGGATGCCACCACCGGGGAAGTACTTTTTGGTGCCAATATTTGGATAGAAGAACTGTCTACCGGTACCTCTGCCAATGCCTATGGTTTTTATTCAGTAACAGTTCCTAAAGGGAATTATACCCTAGGAGGTAGCTTTATTGGCTATGAGACATTAACCAAGGAGGTTGAATTATTTCAGGACTTGAAGATTGATCTTGAGTTTTTATCATCAACAACAGAACTTGAAGTCATTGAGATATCCTCTAATGAATTAGAAGGGAATATTACGTCTAAAACGATGAGCACGCATAAGCTTTCGGTACAAACTATCGAGAATATGCCTTCCATTGGTTCAAATCCGGATATCATAAAGTCCATACAGTTGCTCCCTGGTGTTACCACCATAGGAGAAGGCTCTACTGGTTTTTTTGTGCGCGGAGGGGGAAGGGATCAGAACCTGATTTTGTTAGATCAGGCCCCTGTTTACAATCCTTCCCATTTTCTAGGCTTTTTGTCCGTTTTCAATACCGATGCCATTAATAATACAACCTTATACAAAGGTGGTATTCCTGCCCGATACGGTGGCCGCGCGTCATCGGTTTTAGATGTCAGAATGAAAGAAGGGAATAGCAAAGAATTAAGCGGTTCAGCTGGAATCAGCTTAGTTGGAGGGGCAAAACTTAGCGTGGGCGCGCCTATTCGAAAAGGGAAAGGATCATTTATGCTATCTGGCAGAAGAACGTACGCTGAGCCATTGTTTTGGGCCATAGGAAGGGTCGAGCCACTATTCAAAGGAACACAAGTATTTTTTTATGATTTTAATACAAAAGCTAATTATACCATCAACGACAAAAATACCGTGTTCATTTCGGGGTATTTTGGAAAGGATGTAAATCGTTTACCCATCCTGGATTTTGATGTGAGTTGGGGAAATCAGACAGGTACTTTGAGGTGGAACCACCTTTTTAATAATAAACTATTCTCCAATTTAACATTCACGTATAGTCGCTACCAATATAAGTTGGATATACCCGCGGCCCAGGTGCCAGTGGGTTGGGAATCAAGCATTAGGGATGTCAACCTTAGCGCCAATTTCACTTATTTTCCCAGTCCTGGCACAACGCTTGATTTCGGCCTCAGTACCATCCAGCACCAGTTTGATCCTGGTAGCAACCAATTTGATGATCAGTTTAATGTACCGAACAGCCGCGCGCTTGAGCATGGGTTTTTCGTGAGCCTGGAAAAAGAAATAGGGAAGTCGTTGCTTTTAGAAGTAGGAACCCGATGGTCATTGTTTCAAAGTATTGGCGAGGCCACCGTATTTGAATTTGACCAGAATTTTTTTCCCCGCGATACTACCCGTTATCGATCCGGAGAAGTTTATAACAGTTTCAACAACCTGGAACCAAGGTTTTCGGCACGTTATGCCTTGGATAAAAAGCAATCCATAAAATTAAGCTATAACCGTATGGCGCAGTACCTTCATATGCTGGCCAATTCCACTTTATCCTTCACCGCATTTGATGTTTGGTATCCTAGTGGGCCAAATGTTAAACCTCTGATTGTGGATCAAGTTGCCCTCGGGTACTTTAGAAATTTTAGAGGGAATCAAGTTGAAGCTTCGATAGAGGGCTTTTATAAGCATATCGAAAATCAATTAGACTATGCAGATTTTGCGCAACTCGCCTTTAACCCTCTGCTGGAAGGCGATCTAAGAAGTGGAAAGGGAAGATCCTATGGTCTCGAAGTTATGCTAAAGAAGACTACCGGTAAGCTGAGTGGTTGGTTGAGCTATACCTGGTCCAGGGCTATTCATAAAATTCCTGGAATAAATCATGGCAGGTCTTTTCCTGCACTTTATGATCAACCTCATAAGGTGGCAGCTACGGCTTCTTACCAGCTTTCAGAAAAAGTGTCATTAGGCGCCAATTGGACGTTCAATTCAGGTGGGCCACTTACTTTGCCGGCAGAAAGCTATAGTTACGATGGGTTGCCAGCTGTACCCATTTATAACACCCGCAATTCTGACAGATTACCGGACTACCACCGGCTTGACCTCTCTGCAAAGATCAAATCAAAAAAGAAGTTATTCAAAGGTAAAGTTGATATCGCTTATTTGGTTACTGTCTATAATGCATATGCGAGAAACAACGCACTTGCCTTATTCGTTGGGGAAGATCTTTCCGTGGGATCTGATGATTTTAATCCAAGAACAGTAGCAAATCAAGTTTCATTGTTTTCAATAGTACCCGCAGGCTCGGTATTGTTCAGCTTTTAGAAATGATAATAAACAGACTATATCCCCTTCTACTTCCCATCGTTTTAGTTGCTTGCATAGAGAAAGTAGACCTCAATGAAATCAATGGGGCTAATTCAACTAGACTGGTCATTGAAGGAAGTATAACGAGTGAGATGAAACACCACGCGGTTCTTTTGTCAAGAACAAATGTGGCCATTCCCGATACTGATCCTGAAAGGGTAATTGGCGCAAGCGTTGAAATTACAGACGGTATAGATATGTATGAACTTATTGAAAATGATACCCTTCCAGGGGTGTATCTTACGACTAATGAGATAGCTGGGGAAGTAGGAAAAACATATACACTTACTGTAGAATTAAATGATACAACTTACACGGCTTCTGACCATATGGAGGCGGTTGCCCCTTTCGAACCGAAAGAGCAGCTTTTTGAGCTACCCAATCGTGTAGAGGATTTTGATGATATTGAAGAAGAGGGTTTTTATGAGCACCGATTTCCCCATATTAGGTACGGTACATCGGTTCCGTCCAGGCAAACCCTTTTTGCTTATGATTCTACTGTGGCAGCGTTACGCCAGGCCGTATTTTATGAATTTCCAAGGACCGACCCTCAAGGGTTTTTACTGGGCTTTCAAGGGGATAATCCTACACTCATTATTGAGGAAGGTTCAACTATTATTCAATTTAAATCCTCTATGTCAACAGCGCACTACTTATATGTTCGTGCGGTATATGCTGAGACAAAGTTCAGGGGCGGTCTTTTTGATGTAATACCAGGCAATGCGCCCACAAACATTAGCAACAACGGTTTAGGCTTCTTTTCAGCTTCAGAGGTGATTAGTCGGACATTCATAGTCAAAAAGGAGAACCTGGAATAATAAAAAGATCTACGTATATGATTAAAAACTTTGGCTTGCTTTTCGTTCTATTTCTCTTTGCTTTTCTTCACGTTCAAGCTCAAAGTGGTTTATTGAAAAAAGAGATTTATTTAGACAAAACCACAGGCTCCATAGAACAACTGTTAAAGGAGATCAGCGAAAAGGGGGAATTCACTTTTACTTATAGCAACCAAGTTCCAGTGAATAAACCCATCTCTCTGAAGCGTAACTCAGGAACGGTACGCTACTTTTTAGATCAACTCTTTCCGAAAGGAAACATCCGTTATATACCGCTCAACAATAGAATTGCTTTAAGTATTATTAAGAAATCTTCATCCAAACCGAAGCTGGTCATTAGTGGTACGGTTTACGATAAAGAAACCAAAGCGCCACTACCTTTTACTCACGTCTCATTGATTGACAATAAGCGAGGTACCGCAAGTAATGTAAGGGGTGAGTTTCGATTATTGCTGCCTGAAAAATACAATAATGACAGCCTGTATTTTTCTTTTGTGGGGTACTATCCACTCAAAATGAAGGTAACCGACTTATCTACAAACGCCATCATTTATTTGGAGGAAGACAAACGCATTTTGGATGAAGTGGTCTTTCAGGATTTGACTACGCTGCAAATTTTGGAAAAAGCCGTTGCGAATGTACCAAAGAATCATAGACAGGAAACACATATCACAAAAGGCTTTTATCGGATGACTGCCAAACGAGAAAATGCTATTGCTCAATTATCCGAAGCTGTTTTTGATATTTATACGGAGAAAAATGGGGAACCTAAACCGCAATTTAAGCTTGAAAAAATGCGACGGCTTAAAGACGAAAAAGTAACAGAAGGGCTTGATTTTGGACTTACCCCCCGTGCGGTGATTAATGTAGATATCATCAATATCATTGATGATTTGAATTTATTTAACAAGAAAGGTTTAAAAATCCATGATTTCATTTTTGAGGAGACGACTATTTATAATGGTAGGCCTACTTATGTTATATCTTTCGATAGAAAAAATGAAGAAAAAAAACGTGTCGGACGAAAAGGGAAGGTATACATCGATACTGAGACCTTTGCCTTCGTTTATATCGAATATGGGTTTAGTCCGAAAGGGGTACATCATGTTAAATATGGTAGTAAGGCCTTTAGGGCTCTTATGGCCATTTTTGATATCCATATTGATAAAACTCGAGACGATGTCAAGATTTTTTATAAAAGAATAGGTGATAGCTATTATCTCAATACCGTGGAATCAGATGAGCAACTCACCCTGAGAAGTGATGGACGCCACTACGACTTCAAACTTGACTTTCATATAGATTATGTGGCTACGAATACGATCATAGATGAAGTGGAGCCATTCACGAATGAAGATATCATTGGTCAACAGAAGCTAATTGAAGCACAGGAATCACAATTAGACCCTGATTTTTGGAACGAATACACCATTCTTACTCCGGAATTGGATTTTAATGAAGTTGCCAAGACTGTAGAAGGCAACAATAAGGCAGAAAAACTGAAGGAAGAAATAGGCGATGCATTACGTAAGTTCCCAAAAGATAATGCAGTGAGAATTGACTCTATTTTAACCTTTTACAATCGAAAAGATTTATTCAATGGTAATGCCTTGATTGCGTTAGACGGAGAACCAATTCTCCAAAAGAGCTACAGTAATTCATTGGTTCAAAATGATTTAAGTACCCAATTTAGAATAGGGTCTACAGCCAAAACTTTTACTTCTACACTTATGCTGATACTTGAGAATGAAGGGAAGCTGAGTTTACAAGATACTTTAGGCAACTATATTCCTGACTACCCTTACGGTGATGTGACCATAGAACAATTACTCTCCCATCAATCCGGTATCCCAGACTACTTGCAAAATGCTGATCATTTACTTACTGTATTTGAAGAAGAGTTAGCTGTCAAGGAGTGGGTAAAGATTCTTGGTAATGATACACTGGATTTTGAGCCTGGAACAGACTTTAGATACTCTAACTCAGGGTTTTTGATCTTAGCGTATGTAGCGGAAGTGGTAACAGGCGAAGATTTCGATGACCTGTTACAAGCTAAAATATTTGATCCACTAGGCATGATCAATACTTACTCCGGTAAAGCCGCGAATGATGATGCAATGCCCAGAGGATATTATTATGGTCAATTAGAAAAGCCCTATTCGCCAGAGAATGTGAAAGGTGCAGGTGCAATAGTTTCCACTACAGGAGATTTACTCAAATGGAGTCAGTCCCTTGAAACCGGCCAATTACTACCCAAAGAAAAGCTGAATCAGGCATTCACTCCAAGAGCAGCATACCCTGATTGGGATGGTGATTATGGCTATGGCTGGATGTTGGATAACTATATGTTCAAAGCCTCTAAAAAACATGATATCAGATACCACTCGGGCACTGACTTCGGATTTTATTCCATGTTTTTAAAACAGCCGGACGAAGGGATCACCAT
>JBCCSU010000228.1:0-7939 GCA_039199635.1 Bacteroidota bacterium
CGGTTACTTCTTCCGTGATCGGGTGCTCCACCTGGATACGCGTATTCATTTCCATAAAATAGAAATCGCCATTCTTATCCACTAGAAACTCTACCGTTCCGGCACCTTCATAGGCGATAGCTTCTGCCGCTTTTACAGCCGCTTCACCCATTTTAGCTCGAAGCTCAGGGAACAACGTCATGACTGGAGAAGGTGTTTCTTCCACCAATTTCTGATGCCTCCTTTGAATAGAGCAATCGCGCTCGGAAAGGTGGCACGCCTTGCCTTTACTATCCCCAACTACCTGTATTTCAACGTGGCGCGGTTCTTCCACAAACTTTTCAAGGTACATTCCGTCATTTCCAAAAGCGGCAGCTGATTCCTGACGGGCAGAATCCCAAGCCGCTTTGAATTCTGACTCCTCCTTCACGATACGCATACCACGACCACCACCACCGGCAGTGGCTTTCAATATGACGGGGTACTTTATCTTTTTAGCGATCTTTATTCCTTCTTCTACTGAAGCCAGGAGACCTTCAGAACCGGGTATGCAAGGTACGTCTGCGGCTATCATAGTCGCTTTCGCGGTGGCCTTGTCGCCCATTTTATTGATCATATCCGGTGATGCACCGATAAACTTAATGTTATATTCCTGGCAAACGGCACTGAATTCGGCATTTTCAGCTAAAAATCCATATCCTGGATGAATAGCATCTGCGTTAGTAATTTCAGCAGCAGCAATAAGGTTAGGTATATTTAAGTAGGACTCACTACTGGGGGCTTTGCCAATACAAACCGCTTCATCGGCAAACTTAGCATGCAGGCTATCTTTGTCTGCCAGAGAGTACACCGCTACCGTTTTGATGCCCATTTCTTTACAGGTACGAATGATACGCAGGGCAATTTCACCTCTGTTAGCAATTAATATTTTGTTAAACACAATGTTCCGGGTTAAGGCTTAAGCAATGGATTACAGAAATATCAGGAGGGATCAACTAAGAATAAAACCTGATCATACTCAACAGGAGATGCATTTTCTACCATCACTTTTACGATGGTGCCGCTAACCTCGGACTCTATCTCGTTAAAAAGTTTCATCGCTTCCACAATGCAAACAGTTTGTCCTTTTTCTATCTTGTCACCCACGGAAACGAATGCCGGGGTATCAGGATTCGCAGACCGGTAGAAGGTGCCGATCATCGGGGATTTAACCTCTATGTAATTGCCTCCATCTTCTTTAGGTGCAGCTTCGGGAGCTTCGGAAGGCGCTGCTGGAGCGGCTGCTACAGGTGCTGGTGCCGGAGCAGCAGCTACGGGAGTAGAGGGTGCTACTCCTGATTCGACAATTTTTGTTTTAACATCTGGTGCCCTTTTAATGGCTAGCTTGATCTCTTCAGTCTCTATGTTAACTTCATTTAGACCTGTCTGTGCTATAAAATCGATTAGGTCTCGTATTTCTTTTGACTTCATATCAATGGCTTTAATTAAAAATTATTCTTTGACCCGCTCTACATACGTATTAGTACGGGTATCTATTTTTACTTTTTCATCCTGATTAATAAACAGGGGTACATGTACGGTGGCTCCGGTTTCTACGGTAGCTGGCTTAGATGCATTAGTGGCGGTATCACCTTTAAGACCTGGCTCGGTGTAGGTAATCACAAGTTCCACAAACTGAGGAAGTTCACACCCAAGAATTTCTTCTTTCTCCGCATGCACCAACACCTCTACCTCCTGACCATCTTTCATCAGCCCGGGATTCGTAATTAATTCTTCGGGTATAGCCGTTTGCTCATAACTTTCGCTGTCCATGAAATGATACCCCATATCATCTTTGTATAGAAACTGATGGGCTCTACGTTCAATTCTGGCCGTGGTCACCTTATGCCCAGCGGTAAAAGTATTATCCACTACTTTTCCCGTACGAATGCTTTTGAGCTTAGTACGCACAAAAGCGGGTCCTTTTCCAGGTTTTACGTGTTGAAATTCAACTATGCTGTATATATCGTGATTGTATTCTATGCACAACCCATTTTTAAAATCCGCAGTACTTGCCATGAAGCAAAAATTTGATCTAAGTTATTAATACATTCAGAAAAACCAATTTTAGCCGTTGTAAGCCCACTTCAAATAGATAGCCCCCCAGGTGAAACCACCTCCAAAGGCCGCTAAAACCAGATTATTTCCTTTTTTTAATTGTTTTTCATAATCCCAGAGTAGCAGTGGAATAGTGCCGGCAGTGGTGTTTCCATATTTTTCAATATTCATCATCACCTTATCATCGGTTACACCCATGCGATTAGCCGTGGCGTCTACAATTCTTTTATTGGCCTGGTGTGGTACTAGCCAATCTACATCTTCGGGAGATAGATCATTGCGTTCCATGATCTTCGCAGCATAATCTGCCATGTTAGTCACGGCAAATTTAAAAACTGTTGCCCCATCCTGGCGTGCATAGTGCCACATGTTATCTATGGTCTCATGCGTAGCAGGATATCGGCTACCACCGGCTTTCATATTCAAGAATTCCGCTCCTGTGCCATCGCTTTTGTGGATTGAATCGAGTACGCCTACTTCTTCTTCTGTAGGCTCCAGTAATACCGCACCCGCTCCATCGCCAAAAATAATACACGTGGTACGATCCTTATAGTCTATGATAGATGACATCTTATCAGCACCTATTACGATCACCTTTTTGTAAAGTCCGGTTTCTATAAACTGACTGGCTGTAGTTAATGCATAAAGAAACCCTGAACAAGCTGCGGAGATATCATAACTAAACGCATTCACTGCGCCCACACCCGCTGAAATTACATTAGCGGTAGAGGGGAAGGTCATATCCGGTGTAACAGTGGCACAAATGATCAATTCTATATCCTCAGGAGCGGTATTTGTTTTTTTCAGCAGGCCTTTTACGGCTTCTATGCCCATAACACTAGTACCTTTGCCTTCTCCCTTTAAAATTCTGCGCTCTTTTATGCCTGTCCGGCTGGTGATCCATTCATCGCTGGTTTCAACCATGGTTTCCAGCTCTTGATTAGTTAATATATAATCGGGTACGTATCCTTCTACTCCTGTGATTGCGGCTCTGGTTTTAGCCATAATAAGCTATGCTTTTAATTCTTTCTTGATTTTTAAATGGATGTTGGACTCGGCCATTTTCATAGAAAGTAATATCATATTTTTAATAGCCCTAGCGCTTGATACTCCATGTCCTATAACTACATTCCCATTAATACCTAAAATAGGACTTCCTCCGATCTCTTCGTAATTAAATCTGTTAAAATATGGTTCGTTGATTTTTCTATCCTGAATCATATCAAAAAAGGACTCAGCCATTTTCAATATTACATTTCCTGTGAAACCATCACAAACTATCACATCGGCCTTTTCATTGAAAAGATCACGACCTTCAATATTCCCAACAAAATTTAATTTAGTGTCAATTTTGAAAAGCTGGTGAGCGGCCTGCGTGAGTAAAGTTCCCTTTTGCTCTTCTTCACCGAGATTCATCAGCCCTACTTTTGGGTCACTTATACCAAAAACATGCTTTGAATAAAGGGAGCCAATTTGACCAAACTGATGGAGAACATCTGGCTTACAGTCCGCATTGGCACCTACATCCATGATCACGCCAAAACCCCCTGCTTCCTTCGGAACAAAGCCTGCGATGCCAGGCCGAATGATACCTTCTATGGCCTTAATGGTGAACATGGCACCTACATGCATAGCTCCAGTGTTCCCCGCACCGCTAAATGCATCTATTTCCCCACTTTTTAATAGACTGTAACCTACCGGAATACTAGCGTTGGGTTTAGTAGAAAAGGCTTTAGTAGGGTGTTCCCCCATTTCTATGACATCGGGAGCATTTACTATTTCGAGATTATCATGAGAAGAACCAAATTCATTAAGCTTACTCTCAATAAGCCCACGGTCACCGATCAGGACTAAACTACAGTCTTTCGGCAATTCACGACTCGCAAGAATAGCTCCTTGAACCGTAGAATCTGGGGCAAAATCACCCCCCATTGCATCTAATGCAATTTTCACTACAGGTTACCCTTAGGCGAGAACCTCTTTCTCCATTACTACTTTACCCTTGTAGTAAAGCTTACCTTCATGCCAAAAAGCGCGATGAGGAAGATGAAATTCACCCGTTGTAGGACAGATAGCCAAATTCTTGGCGTGTGATTTTACGTGTGTTCTTCTCTTATCTCTTCTGGATTTCGATATTTTCCTTTTAGGATGAGCCATGTTTAAATCTTTTTATCTCCTTTTTATTTTTTCAAACTTTTTAATTGCTCCCATCTTGGATCTACCTCGTTTACCTTATCATTTTTTTCCGATGTGTAAATCAATTCATCTTCATCTGTATCCTCTCCAAACCTGGGATGTAATCTCTTCATTGGAATAGACATATGAATAAACTCATAAATATAATGAGCTAGATCAAGGCGTTGCTTATCCCTATGAATCATTACTATATTATCGTCAAGCTCAGCATCTTCATCTCCAAATTTGAATATGAGCTGCTCCTGACGATTGATGTAAAACGGGAATGCTTCCAAACTTCTATCGCACTCCAGCGTAACTCGCAGTTCAATTTTGAATTCTCCTTCAATCAGAGATTCGCTTTTCCGCAATTTAACATTTACAACTCCCTTACCTTTCAGAATATCATCAATAGGTAGTTCATCAAAAAAGGGCTTATCAATGGTAAACAGATACTCGTGTTCTCCATTTTTAAGCTTGTAAATGTCAATTTTGAATTTATCCGATTCCCTCATAAACACTCCTCAAAATTGAGTTTGCAAAGTTAAGAAGATAATTTGAAATAAGTAACTGTGAATTAAATTATCAGAATTCGCCTGATATGGCTAAGTATATTCAGAGAATACACGTGTTTTTAGTTCAGCCACATCATGATCATAAATAGAGTCTTTCAGAAATTCGACGACATCTTTTTTAAAACCCAATTTGATTGCAATATCCTTGCAAAAAAGCAGCTCGTTCTCGAAGATCTTTTTATCTGCCAGCATAAGGTCGATAAGATTATACAGGTAATCGAAGCGCTGCCCTTCTGAAAGCGCGCCCAGCGTGCCGATGGGCTCTGGGTTTCTGATTAATTCTTTGACTTCTTCTTGGGGAAACTTGCGCTTCTTAGCAATATCAAAAATCCTTTGCCGCTCTAGTGGCGAAAAATGCTTATCTGCCTCTGCCAACTGTATGAGTATATTGAGCTGCTTACGTGTTACAATATCCATTACCTACGCTAATGATAAACTTAAATTTAATCTTTTTAGAGACTACAACATAATGCCTTGTAAGATAGGGGTAAGACTTTCTATGTTTCAACAAAAAAATGAAGCTAAGTGCTTGATAGACGCCTGCTTTTAAATATATCGTAAGCCATCATAATAGCGCTTCTCATAGACGATTCATCGGCCACACCTTTCCCGGCAATACTATAGGCAGTACCATGATCCGGCGAAGTGCGGATTACAGGGAGACCAGCGGTGTAGTTCACACCAGATTGAAAGGCCATAGTTTTAAACGGAATAAGACCTTGATCGTGATACATGGCTAAAATACCGTCAAACTTGTGGTACTCACCCTTTCCAAAAAAGCCGTCAGCAGGAAAAGGACCAAAGACCAAGTGGCCCTCTTGCTTAAATTCTTTGACCAATGGCCTAATCACATCATTTTCTTCACTACCTAAAAGACCCTCTTCACCCGCATGTGGATTGAGACCCAAAACAGCCACTTTCGGTTTCTTTATGTTAAAGTCTTTTTTGAGTGTACTTATTAGAATTTTCAGCTTACTCTGAAGTTTCTCTTTGGTAATATTCTCCGGGGCCTGCTTTAAGGGAATATGCCCGGTGGCCACACCTATTCTTAAGGTTTCACTCACCATTAGCATGAGACTATCCTTTTGATCAGTTAAACTGGTAAAAAATTCTGTGTGTCCGGGGAAATTAAAGTCTTCTGACTGAATGTTACCTTTGTTTATGGGGGCGGTAACCAGGGCATCAATACTACCTTGTTTTAAATCACTTCCTGCTTTTTGCAGAGCCTTCCAGGCTGCTTCTCCGCCCTTTTTAGTGTCAATTCCGGCTTCTATTTCAATCATTTCCGGCCAACAATTGATCACATTTGTTTTTTTGGGATTGAAATCCTGATCATGCTTAACCTGACTATATTGAAAGTCTTCCAGGTTTAATGCTTTTCGGTAATAGGATAAAACTTTGGTAGATCCATAAATGATGGGCGTTATGTATTTTGTGATTCGACTATCACGTAACACCTTTATAATTACTTCCGGTCCTATACCATTGATATCCCCAATGGTAATTCCAATTTTTGGATTTATGCTCTCTGCCGTAGCGCTCATCATTTATCTTATCTTTATCCTGAAATGGTTTGTTTATTGGAGTGTTCGTTTTACATCCAGGAACACGAAAGTAACATCATTCTTCATTTATCCATAATATGGTAAAAGCCAAAAAATATTTAGGTCAGCATTTCTTAGCAGATGAGGAGATTGCTCAAAGGATAGTTAACGCCCTGCAAGTGAAATCAGAAGGTCTACTGGAAATTGGACCAGGCACGGGAGTTTTGAGTAAATATCTGTTTGAGAAGTATCAGAGCTTATATCTAATGGATATTGATTCAGAATCAATACGTTTTTTACGCAAAAAGTACCCGGAGCGAGCTGATATTATAATTGAGTCTGATTTTCTAAAAACGGATCTTGATTTTCTACCTCTGGAGTACGGTATCATAGGTAATTTCCCGTATAACATCTCGTCTCAAATATTTTTCAAAGTGTTGGAAGAGCGTTTTAGGGTAACTCAGGTAGTTTGTATGCTGCAAAAGGAGGTGGCCCAAAGGCTCTGCGCACCTCCGGGTAACAAGCAGTATGGTATTTTAAGTGTACTACTTCAGGCTTTTTATGATCTGGAATATCTGTTTGATGTTTCCCCTGATGTTTTCGACCCACCCCCTAAAGTATTTTCCGGAGTTATTCGCTTAGTACGTAAAAAGAATTTAGAAATTGATTGTGATTTTCTCACGTTTAAAAGAGTGGTAAAACAAGGTTTTCAAAATAGGCGTAAAACATTGCGCAACGCACTAAAACCCCTAAGTTTGCCAGCGGAGATCACAGCATTAGAGGTGCTGAATAGAAGGGCAGAGACACTTTCTTATCAGGAGTTTTTGAGTTTAGCTAAACGAGTAGAAAAGTGGAAGAAATAATCCAATTTGAACTTTCAAACGAATATCGTGAGCGCTTTCACGTGGCTGTTCAGGATAAAGATGAGAAGTTCATCATGGAAAGTCTTTCCGGGGTAAAGCCTGCTGATATTTCAGCCTTGCTGGAAGAGTTTGATTCTGAAGAATCCAAATACGTTATAGATACCCTTGCGCCCGAGTATAGAGCAGAGATCATCAATGGTTTAGAGCCTGATACCCGAGAAAAATTTCTTAAGCTTTTTTCCTACCAGGAGCTAACATCGGTGATCACCAATCTGGATTCTGATGATGCTGTAGACTTGCTAAATGAACTCCCACTGGTAGACAGGGAGAAAGTGATAGCTGGCCTTGATAACGATGAGAAAGAAGCTAATATCCTTGACTTACTCCGTTACGATGATGATGTAGCCGGAGGCTTGATGGCCAAAGAGATCATTAAAGCCAATAAGAACTGGACTGTGGTACAGTGCATCGAAGAAATAAGAAGACAAGCGGAAAGCGTGCAGAAGGTGTACTCGGTCTATGTAGTAGATGATCACGATATTCTTCTGGGCAGAGTATCTCTAAAACGAATTATACTGGCGAACGATACCACGAAAATAGCAGATATTTTGGAGCCTGATGTACTGTCCGTGGAAACCTTTGTTTCTGAGGAAGAAGTAGCCCAGCTTATGCGAAAATATGATCTGGATGCAGTGCCAGTGGTGAA
>JBCCSU010000229.1:0-7929 GCA_039199635.1 Bacteroidota bacterium
AAAGGGTTAACCGTTCCGTCATCATTGCTATTGCATGCGCTCAGTAAAAATAAGAGGCACGCAAACGCGGTTACTGTTAGTAAATTAGAAATTTTCATAGTCATTTGTATTTATTGATTTAGTAATTGATTAAAACTGCTTGAATTGATATCTGACTTTCGCTGTGAGCATACGACCAGGCCGTTGAAGCCTGAAATTGTCGAAGATCTGGTCGTTCAATACATTGTAAACATCCAGTGCTATCGTAAATGGGAGTTTTGAAAACTCATAAGATGCCCCTGCATCTACCAGGTGTTGGGTTGGAATAATACCGTCGGTGAAATTTTCAATTGGTTCAAACAGCGTCGGCTCCAAACGCCTCGGTACGGTGCTGAGTAAATATTTCTCGGTAAATGAGTAGTTGAGGTAAAAATTCCAGCTCCCTGAAAGATTGAATAATTCAGTTTGATAGGTCAAATTAAGGTTGGCAAACGCAAATGGTAAGTTGGCCAAGCGAGCCCCTTCGTTAATTCGTCCGGTTGCATTGTTCCCAATGTTTATCAACCGCACTTCCTGATAAGTAAGTGCCGCATTGAAGCGCAGATCTTCGATGGGTTCACCTTTGACCACTAGTTCAGCACCTACGGAACGTACATCATCCGTATTTTGTGTTTGACTAGTTAACCCGACCGGAATGGTTTGTATGTTATCATTAACATGGCGAAAAAACAGGTTGAGGTCAATCCAATAACTTTTTTGCCGGTTTAAATAGGAGTAGAAGCCCAGGTTGATGTTATGGCTTCTTTCCGGTACCAAGTCAGGATTTTGGATTTGGAAGAGTCCGTCACCGAAGTAGTCCTGCGCTTCAGGTATGCGCGTAGTATATTCATAACTGAACCGCAAAAACCGGTCATCATCAAAACTATATTTCGTACTGTTCCCAGCTCCGTAGTAGGCATCATCAATGACGATTTGCAGGTCGTTGAATTGCCTTCTTCTATCAATGAGTTCTGTATTGATCTGGTATCTTTTAAAGCTGGCCTGATTTTTCAGGTTGAGTTTTTCAAACTCAGAGGTTATACCTAACCCACTTACATTGCGTTGATAGAGTGCTGGTATTTTAAAACGATCTAAGCCACTGGAGTTAGTGTTTCGGGGATCGGACCCAATCCGATACGAATCCACTAGATTGTGATTCAGTAGAAGCTGATGGTTCTTGCTTAAAGCGTATGTAGCATAAAGTCTACCCGTCCAATTTTTAAACGTCAGGTTCCTGATAAATCCTGAAGAAAGTGCCTCCCCATTGATGCCTTGCACATCGGGAACAATTGTCCCATCCCACCGGTACACGACTGTGGCGGTATCCAACAAAAATGTATTTACCTCGGAGTATGCAACAAATAGATCCGTACTAAACCTGCCAAAGCCTTTTTGGTAACGGTGTGTGAAAATATCAGCCGTTTCAAAATACAAGACTTCGCCATAAGCTTCTTCAAGTGAAGTCCCGTTCTGGACCTCATCTTCCAGATCAAACCTGGCGTAACTTACCTCCCATAAATCGGCCAGTAAATGATCTTTGATTCCAGTGCGCAGCGACCCGTAGTAAGTCTTAATTTCATCGTGGAACCGTCTCACATTGAGGGTATCGAACTGCGCCATGTCATTGGCAACAAGTACCTCATTTTCAAAATCATTATCCGAGGAAACATGATACCCGTCGAAACCAATGAAAAACGGAGTGTTGTTGATATTGTATAGGCCGTTGACGTTAGCCTGAAGCGTATTAAACGTTCCATAACTCACCGAAGCGTCAATAAAATTGTTCAGGTTGGACTTGGTAATAAAATTGACTCCCCCACCCAAAGCGTCAATACCCAGTTTTACGGGTAAAGCGCCCTTATAGAGTTCTATATTTTCCAGTTGATCTATAGGCAACAGGCTCAGGTTAAAAGCATTCCCTAAATAGTCTAGCGGAATATCGTCTTTAAAATATCGGATAGCATTGCCCTCCAAACCGTTGATGTTGATCACTACATTGCTGCCAACGCCACCGCTTTGTCGCACTTTGACTCCTGAAGTTTGATTGATCACTTGTGGCAAACTGAGCGATTGTACCTGGAGTTTTTTGGTATCTATAACATCTACTCGTATCGGCTCTTCACGCTTTTCCTGTTCGGTTGTTTTTCCTCTTACTACCACCTCTTTTAAAAGATCTACAGATTCTTTTAGTGTGATTTCGGGAAGTTGTGTGAGCTTGTCGTTAACTGATACTGTGATGGAAGAGGTTTCATAACCCACCCCGGAAATTTGAAAAGTGTATTTACCAGCAGAATTCAGTTTGATTTCAAAATAGCCGTCAAGACGGGAAATGGCACCTATCGAAGTATTTTCAATACCTATAGCGATACCTGGGGCAGGGTTTCCACTAATGTCTATTATTTTTCCATTAATAATATACTTACCGCTTTGCTGTGCAGAAACCGGATAGGTGATGGCCCATGAGCAAATGAAAAAGCTCAAGGCTAAAACCCAATTTATGGGCGATTGACTTTGTTTAGCGAACGGTGAATACATTATCTTTTAGTATCTATTTGGAGATAGTCTAAATAAAATTCACCCTCTAAACCTTCATGAGATGAGGTGGTTCTGTTTAGCAATTGCTAATTCTGATCGATTTCAAAATCGATCAATGTTTCTTTTTTAGCCCAACTTAAGGAGCTACATCCTTCACGAATAGTCTTTTCTTATTGGGCTGATAAATACTCGCTAATGAGTTTAGGATTTTGAAGAAATGATTAAGAATGAACCTCTGAGCATTAATCCTACTTTGTCATCTTGGCCTTTTACCCTTTAATACCCTTAAGAGTTTAGGGTCGGGGTTAATCAAATCAAAATTTTCAAGATGACAAAGTAGGATTAAATACGAATTTCAAAACCCACTGACTAAAAGATGAAAGTACAAGCCAATCAGACCCTCCTAAGGGGTTGCTATATTATTGGTTTGTACTCTAACTCAAAGGATGTTCGGGATATAATAAGTTACGCTCTGTAGCCCATGAAAGAACTGGCATTTGATGTCCGTTCTAGTGCTACTTGGAACTTAGAGTGTTTCAAAAAATCAAAGGCTCAGTATTGCGTTTGATGAGATCATCATGCGTTAACGGATAATCATAATGAACAAGGTCAAATGGACCCGTTAGCTCATCGCCAGTTCTACCCTATCAGCTATCTGTATTTTGCGATACTCCGTAGGAGTGGTACCCATGAATACCTTGAAAGCCCGGTTAAAAGGAGCTATGGAATTAAATCCTGTTTTGTACGCAATTTCCAATACACTCAGCTCTGCCTGAGAGTAATTTTGAAGTAGGGCCGAAGCTTCTTTTATCCGGTAAGAATTTACTAAGTCGTAAAAATTTTTAAATCCAAGGTCACCATTTATAGCTTGTCTGACTTTATATTCCGGTGTATCTAACTCTTCGGCCAATTCACCAATGGTTAGTTTTTCTTTTAGATAAAGTTTTTCTACGGTCATTTTATCCATAATTCGATCAACCAAAGTCGTGTCGTTGGTTGGGGAAATGCCTGTTTTCGGAATGATTTCTTCGTTAAGAATGAAATTGGAAATGATAAAGTAAGTACTTACCGCCAGAATTGATAATCTCTCTACAACAACAGTGGCTAACCAAATACTTGTACCCCTAAAATAATCACTCACTATGGCTAAAATAAATACGCATGACATTGCCAGTATCATAGTTATTTTGGAGCGGTACCTTTTTTCTGACTTGTTATTGTACTGATAGATTTCCTTGATCACCATAGCTGCAAAAAATAAATAAAGAAGAGTTGCGCCAGTATTCATGATTGAGGCAAACGTTGGATTGGGTGGTGTATAAATAGTAAGGTAGATAAACAACGATAGTCCTACGTAGAGTACTTTCCACTTTAGCGTGATTGTACTAGGGTTAAAAATGGCCTTAGCAAATAACCAAACCGAAAAAGGAGCAAGTAACGCACCCAATAAAAAAACTCGTTCCCAGATCACATTTTCGACATCGTCCCACACAATAGAGGAGATGACACAGATAACACAAAAAGCTATATCGGAAAAATTTCTGATTTTATTCCTATTCATCCATAATAGAAACAGGCATACCAAAAGGCTATAGATCGAAATAAGATTAATATAATAGTAAGCGTCTAAAAGGTTCAACATCAGAATATTTTGATACTGCAACTAATGAAAAGCATTTCGAATAAATGGCGTACCTATAAATGGTTGATTGGTCAAAGGAACGCACTTTATTTAGAAAGGTTTTAAACAAAGCGAAAAATCACTAGAACTAGGGATTAGCCCTTAGCTGTTATTGTATCAGGCGCTACTTAGCAGATTCACATCATCTACAGCGGCTGAAATGCTCACTCTAGGCGGAATCGCAATCGAAATAAATTAAATGGCTAAATGGAGTTATTATTCTTCCGATCAGCATTCAAGTAAGAAGCAACTTTGTCTAAGTCTTACAACAGCCCTCTCTTATTATACCACCTAATCAGTTTTTGAACCTCAGGGTCTCCTTCGGTTTTAATGGCCTTCAAAATAAGACGATGTTTCATTTTAGGATTTAATAAAATATCTTCTTTAAGCGATTTAATCACTTCATTTTTTTCTTGTTTTCTTACTGAATACCTTAAGTCCTGCATCATTATTTGTCAGCAGATTTAATGTTTAGCACAGGTTGAGGAGCCCTTAGTTTGGGTTCAAACACCGGCTTGGATTTTTTCTTCAAATACTCTTCCTTTTTCGTTTCCCTGATTTCGATCGGACGAGATTTCTGATTTTGGGACTTAAGCGTAACTCCTAAATACAAACTGATCAAACCCATTCCAAGCCAGGCCGTATCGATAAAGAAAGAGTCAATCAACCCCTCATCTATCGACCGCCACAGCCACACGCCCGATTGTAAGCCATTGGCAATAGGAACTATTAGCCCGAAGACCCCCGCCAGAAAAAAAGCATGCTTTGTTATCTTGGTGTAGTCTTTCACATACATAGCATAAGCAGTGTATACCAACCAAAACAGGCCAAATAGATAGGTGATTATAGCAAAACGATCGGTCAGCCCGATTGGTATCAGTTTGGTGAGTATGAAAAGTAATGCTAACCCCGGGAAGAGGCCCATACATGCTCCAATACTAAATCGACCGATGCGTTGATTGATCTTCCTATCTTTTTCAAAAGCTTTCTTTTCCCGTACCTTGATCCAGATCATCAGCCCCGAGATGATCATGAAACAGGTGAGTAAAGCTGCCAGAAAATAAGCTATCTTGACCAGGTAAGATCCATAGTTACCAAAGTGTATCTGATGTACAAATTCCACCATGCTTTTGCTGAAAGTAGAAAATTCACCATAATTCACCTGATTTAGCAAAGCTCCGTCTTTCAGTCGGTAGGTAGACTCGAAGCTAGCCATCAAGCTTTCCCCTGAAGGCGGACCAAAATAAACGATACCTAAATGGGCTTCTTCATCTTTATAGTTTTTGATAAACACCTGAAAATCATTCCAGTGCACTTCCTTTACACTGCTCAAGTTCTTATTTACTAAAGCATTGATTTCACCTTGCTCCCCGGTATAGCCTTTGGGTTCAAAACTAGCAAGGGCAATAGATGGATAAACCTTTGCCATCATAGCATCCCGATCCATTTCGAAGGTCACAACTGCATAAGGTAGAAAGAGCAAAATTGTTAAGCCAAAAACAGCGCCGGTAATAGCATACATCAACTGAAACGGTAGGCCGATTACCCCAAGTGCTGTGTGTGCATCTGCCCAAAGATTTTTCAAGGAACTCTTTAACCTGAAGGTGAACAGATTTTTAAGTATCTTTTTCCAGTGGATAATAAGCCCAGTCATTATAGCAAAGAAAAAAAAGAGGGCCACCAGACCGGAAAGGTATTGGCCCACTACCGGAATAGGCCGGAAGTAGTGTAATCCATAGATAAAATCACCCAGCTCGGCATGTTGATGCTCTTCTTCATGTTCCAACTTGGTGAAGGTGGAAGCATCCAGTTCAAGACTGATATTTCCACTGGCGATAGAATCTGGAAGGATACCTAATGATGATTTTACCATCATTGTATCGGTCAAAGGAGCGGAAAATATGTAGGTAGGGCCTTTCTGGTTGGCAATGTAGAAATCCCGACCATGCATATCATACCCCATGCCTTCTACAGTGTCCAATACACGCTCATAATCAGTAAGCGTACTTCCCTTTTCAAGGTTTGCGTTCATTTCCCAGTTATCAATGTTGCGCATAAACAGGGAGAAGGCTCCGCAAAGGAAGATCACATATAAACCGATGCTTATTACGATACCTGTGACGGTATGTGCATTGAAAAAAGTATTATGATCCCTGTTTTTTTTAGTTTGGGTGTTCATACGGCTACATTTTGGAAATGAAGATTATGGCTGTACTAGCTATTACAATCCCTAAAGTCACCAACCAGGCTTTCCATGCTACTCTGACCCAATATACCCAAAGGATAAAGCCACCCCAACAAATAAAGGTGGTGACTATACCCAGTCCCCAAACCGTAGCCGTATCCAATACTTCAGCCAACGCCAGATGAAAGGCCATTACTGAAAGGAAGCCGCCGAAAATAGCGGCTGTCAGCTTTCCGGCTTTGGACCAATTGGAAGTGGTGAGATATTTTTTGTTCGCGGGCATGAGATTCTGGTTATTAGGTCTTCCGGTATTTTAGAAGCACCGGAGGACTGTTTGACGATAAGTCAGTTCTTTGGCGTTATAAGTGGAATAAAAAGAAGCGCACAACTAGCCAGGGTAATCCAAAGTACAATGCTGCAAAATATTCCCGCCAAGAAGCCTTCGGCTTGGGTGAGCGACCAGGCACCCGCTCCCAAGCTTAAAAGACCTAAGACTCGTAATAACAGAGTATTTTTTTTGGAAAACTGCCTTATCTGATCATCCTTAATTATTGTTTGATTGAATGATGCGTAGACATTACCAACTGAGATGAACAGAAAAGAAAAACTTAGCAAATAATACATTCTATTCCGATGACTCTTCCAAAATGAACAGGTTAGAGGGAATTCCTGATTTTATGTCGAAAGCCAGGGCGGCGTTTCCACCTACGGCTGGATCATAAACGTAGTAGCCTTGATATTCTCCATTGACTACTGCAGTGTATATCTTATCATCATGAACCAAAGGGCCCTGAACGGTTCCTGTTGCTCCAAAAGTGCTGGCCGGCATGCCACCAATTTTAGTGACCTGACCAGTGGCTACATCTATTTCATGAAGAAAAATATCAGGGTCACTCAAATTACTAAAGTCAGGAGCCGCGGCTGATTCTTTCAGGCGAGTATATAATTTCCCATTTAAGAACGTAGCTCCTCCAAGCATAAGCGCATTACCCCCCACGAAGTCATTTAAAGCAATTTTGAAAGTAGGATCAACGGTAGTTTCACCCGCTTTAATACGAATAATGGTAGCCTTTGGGAAAAAATTGGAGGTACACCATGCACTTAGATAAACATAGCCATCTTCAGCTGAAGAAGTATATCGAGAATTTTGTAGTCCAAAATATCCAAAAAGTAGGGATTCAGGGTATCTAATTAAGGCTTCAAATTCTTGTGTTTCAATATCAATAACATAGATAAAAGTCTCATCATAAGCTCCATGTGTTACATTGTCACTGTTGAACGTTGCCATAGTGTACAATTTACCACCTGCAACCTCCATAAAGTAACCAAAAGATACAAATGGAAACTCATCGGTTAAATACGGATTTATTTGCGCTGCAAGGTCAATTTCACCAGTACGTACCATGGTTTCGGGGTTAAATATCTGGATGGCTTTGGGATTTCTGGTTCCATCCCAATAAAATCCTCGATCGTCTTTCTCTATTATAGATAGAGTGGAATTAGGAATAAA
>JBCCSU010000230.1:0-7811 GCA_039199635.1 Bacteroidota bacterium
GCATGCACTCAGCCAAGGCCTTAATCCAGAAGTTAGGTAAAGCCTACATGGTGGAAGGTAATCCAGACGTGATACGCTGTCAAAAGTTGGGCCTGCCTGGGGTCGCACCTTGTGGATCCGCATTGAGTGAAGCCCAAGTAAAGATCATTAAAAAATATACTGACACGGTTTGCATTATGGCTGATTTCGATCCCAAAAACGATGATTCCGGCCAGGTTTCCCAAATACCCGGCATTGATGCCATGAACCGAAATGCCAAAATGCTTTTAAAGCACGATATCCATGTTAAATGCTTAATCCCTGGCAGGAATGAATGAATTAAATATAATATCGGTGTCAGGAGGAAAGGATTCTACTGCGCTATACCTTCTGGCTCAAGAATTCTATGGTAGGGACTTTCTCCCAATTTTTGCAGATACCGATAACGAACATCCCGTCACCTTAAACTACGTTAAGAATTTGCATCATTTAGCAGACGGTCCAAAAGTTCAAATAGTAAAAGCTGATTTTGCGAAACACCTTAAAAGGAAAGGCATAAAACCAAGTGGAAATTCATTCTTGGATATGGCCCTTTGGAAAGGAAGAATGCCTTCTTCCAAAGCTCAATTCTGTACAGAACATTTGAAACTTTGGCCCATTCGTTTTTATCTGGAAAAACACTATCCACCAACTAAGTACAAATGGATAATGCACACTGGAATTCGTGGGGCAGAGTCTAAGAAAAGAGCTGCTAGGCAACCTTACTCTTACAACGGCTTTTTTAATTGCCTTTCTGTCCTTCCAATGCTTTATGAATCTGATAAATCCATGTTTAATCTTATGGAATCCAGACAAGTACCACCTAACCCGTTGTATGCATTGGGCCATAAACGAGTAGGATGTTTTCCCTGTATTCATGCCAATAAAACGCAATTGGCTTTATTACCTGATTGGGCCTGGGAGCGATTAGCCTGGTTTGAAAAAGAGTCGGGATCAACTTGGTTTAGCCCTAAGACCGTTCCATGGAAAGGAAAAGGCGAATTGGTATATATCAATGAGGTTCGTGAGTGGTGTAAAACATCACATGGAGGAAGGCAGTATGACGCTTTCAAATCTGCTCCAGCAGATATCCCAAGTTGTATGTCAGGTTTTATTGAATGCGAGTAGATGAGTAAATTGACTAAACACGATCCCGACAGCTACTTATTGCAACTGCGGACCAAGTCTAAAATCAATAACTGGCTATGCCAGGAGGAAGATTACCTGAGCGAATACCTGCTTCGTGAGTGCATGGAAAAAGCCGAGGAAGGGGCCAAAGCCAAAGCCGATCAAATAAAGGTAATGGCCGAAACTCTGGAGCTTATTCCTGACGATGTATTACGGCAGACTTACTATGATAATGTGGCTAACGATTGGCCAGCATTCAAGAAGTCGTACAAACTCAAGAAGCGTGAAGATGCAGCCAAAATCCAGGGACTTGATAAGCTAAAGAAAAACGAACGTGCTGACTTCTTCGATTTTGGATTTATAGAAAAAGATGGTGCTTACTGGAGCATGGACGGCCGTGGTAAAACCCGAATCTGCAATTTTACTATAGAAATGCTCTACTTCGTTATCAGTAGTGAAGAGCCCAAATACGTGTGCCAGATCACGAATATGTTTGGCGAAAAGCACATTACGGCTATCACCACAGATAATTTTACAAGTGTAGGCACATTCCGAAAGTCCGTGGGTCGCTTTGGTAACTTCATTTTCGACGGTACGGATCTGCACCTAAATAAGATAAAAACCAAGCTATTTCACGGTGTAAAAAAGGCTATAGAACCGTCTTACATGGGGTGGAACCTGCAGGGTAAATTTTATACCTGGGCAAACGGTTTACACTACAATGGCCAGTTCTTCAAGGCCGACAAATACGGCATGGTACAGCTAAAAATTCCAATTTCCAGCATGGATGATTTTAAGAAGTTACCGCCCATGAGCCAAATACTTATGAATGATGAGATATTTGTCATCACTTTCGTAAACGACTTCATAGAAGAGCAAGGCGAAGATGCTATTGAAGGCTACATAACCGCGAATGCAGCGTATTTGCTCAACTTCTACTATTTACCTTTTGCCAGCAGCTTAAAACTATTCGCTGAAGATGACAGCGAAGACACCTTCCAGTTTGAGCGCATGTTCAGGTACAATCCGGAGGGAATCACTTTTAACCAATGGGCCGCTCTGTTCTATGACGTATATGGCGATAACGGCATTATTGGTATTTGCTTCTACATCATGGCGTTATTCCGCGATATCGTATTTAAAGAGAATAACAGTTACACGCCTATGCTAGGCGGCTTCGGTCCTCGTCAAAGTGGTAAATCCACCTGGGCACGTAGTTTATGCTATATGTTTGGCGAACCGCTGCCCGATGGTATGAACCTGGAAAGCGGCAGTACTACCACTGCTGCAGCCCGCTATATGGCAAGCTATTCCAACGCCTTGGTATGGCTGAATGAATATAAAAACAGTTTAAGCGATTCTGTGCGCGGTATGATCAAAGGAATCAGTGATGGTAATGGAAAGATTACCGGGCGTAAAACCTCGGGGAATCAAGTTAAAGTAAGTAGTCCGCGTAGCTGTGCTATTCTCACCGGTCAAGATCTACCTACCAAAGACCCGGCTATCTACAGCCGAAATGCGGCATGCGAGTTTGATGGTAAAAAGCGTAAACATGAAAGATTCAATGAGTTAATCCGTCTGGAGTCTGAAAGGAAAATGACTACGGTAACTACCGAACTACTGGCGCACCGGCAATTGATACAAACGCATTATGGTAAGCTCAGCCGCGATCAAAAGACCGCTCTGCGTGAATCCTATCTGCAGAAAGACATGCGGGTCGATGATCGGTTGTTGGTCAATATTGTAAGCCTTACCGCGCCCATCGGCATTCTAAAAGAAGCCGGAAAAATAGAATTGCCGTTTTCCTGGGAAAAGCTGGAGGAAGTCATTGAAGACAAGCTTACCCGACAGCTGGCCATACAAGCAACTGCCGATGATGTGGAAGCCTACTTCACAGTGCTAATGAGCATGTGCGGTACGCCTAATTTCAAGTACGGCGAGCACTATGATATTAAGAAAACCAGTAGCGGTTCGGTAAAGCTTTTCTTACGTACCGGTGCTTATCACAATAGCTATGAAAGGGCGTGCAATAGCGGCTCAGGAACGCCGATGAGTTTAGGTAGCATCCGCGCATACCTGGAAAAGCACTATAGCTTCTTGGAGAAAAAGAGCGGTATCCGCTTCAAGAACTTAAATAACCCTACCAGCGCTCATCTATTTGATTATGAACTACTGCAAGCTGCCGGTATAGAATTTAGTATGACAGAGAGTATAAATGAAATGCCTTTTGAATTGTAAATATATGATTCCTACAATCCTACAATTAACTATATATCTAAATATCAATGAGTTAATGAAAAATATGCTGTAGGAAACTGTAGGATTATGTAGGAAGGTGTAGGAAACTGTTTAAAGTCGGTTCGTAGGGTGAGTGTAGGATTCAGCGTGTTGTTTCCTACATTTTGGGGTCTAAATCCTACAAAAAGGGGCTGTTTCCTACAGAATCCTACATAAAAAATGAGTTAAGTAATTGAAAAACAGATAGTTAAATAATGTAGGACGTGTAGGATGGAAAATATGTACTTATATAAAATGTTTAACCTTTAAATATAAAATACAATGAGATTAGATAAAGTAAAGATTACACTGCCAATTATTTCTTCTAGTAGGTCTGATAATTACCCGTTGATATTGATAGATTCTGCGGGTATAACTCACTATTTTAATTTTGATGGAAGCTATGATGGCTATTCCCATCCAACTAACATTTGTGGAAGCAATGGAACAAATTTAAATTAATGAAATAGCATCATCGATAAACCGATCAAATCAATCAAACTCCCTGGGGTCTCCCAAGTAGGTTATAATTTCCATTACCTCTAACGGCCAAAGTCTTTTTCGTTTGGGTATTCCCAGTTTATCAGTTATTGCCTGGAAAGTTTTATTGGTGGTTTGATAGACCGCGATCAATTCTTGTCTGGTCATGTAAGGGTGAATAAGCGGCTTTTTGTGGCCTTTCATAACTTAAAAATACGGTTTATTAGGAGTAAATAGTAGCTTTTAGGATTATTTAGACACGTATTTCGATTTTTATCGCGAAAGGTTTTTTAATGCTATAGGTTTGAATTCTAATTGTTGTATAAGCAGTTTGAGTTAGACCTATTTATGTCAAAGAGCGTACTATTTCTTGGGGGACTGACAATTGCCGGGCTTTACATTTGGAACACTGTAAACGCTACCCGCAATTTCGCGGAAAAGCTTACGGTCAAAATTAAAAGCATCGGGATGCCTAAGTTGACCGCTGGGTTAATGTCTATCCCCCTGGAGCTCTTGATTGTCAACAATCAATCCATCGGCGTAAACGTAGAAAGCGGCCAGTTAGCGGTAAACATCCTTCAGGATGATGGCAGCTACTTCCCAATAGGCCAGGCACAAACCCTCAAGCCCACACGTTTAGCGGCGCACTCATCCGTAGTCGTGCCTGTTTCATTTATGGGCAACTTCAGTTCATTCAGCCCCATTTGGGGCGGTGGTGACTTTAGCAGCATTTTAGACAAGATCTTTGGGGGCACCTTAGCTACGCTAAAAATCGATTGGCGTGTACGCGTTCACGGGGCGCCACTCTCCGGATCTGAAATCAAAAAAATCAGCATCTAATGTGCGCGGGTAAACCATATTGCGGATGTGGATGTGAATCAAAAACTTTATCTGGGGTAGCCCCTGGCACAATTCCCAATTGGGTAAAAAATATATGGGGTGCCAATTATGGCCCACCTGAACCTATTAAACATCCGCTTGAGGCTAGCAGCTTGGGGCTTGTAGCTAGCGCAAAGCGACCCATCAAACCCGGCACCGAATACGATCAATACTTCGACCTGGGCTCTATTCAAAATCGTGATAAGCTATTAACTGTAGGCGGCCAAAGAAAAACCTTGAGCCTGATGAAAAAGTGGGCTAAACAACACGCTCATCAAACAAAGAAAATAGCTCAACGGCTAAAGGGAGATACACTCACACAAACGCTTCAAAACGTTTTTGATTTCCTCTACCAACATGTGCAATACACCCAGGATGCTACCGGTAAAGAACAGCTAAGAACCCCGCTACGGTTATGGAAAGACCGCCGTCGTGGAGCTGACTGTGATTGCTACAGTATATTCATTAGTACCGTGCTTCAAAACCTCAATATTCCGCATGCCTTTCGAATGACTGATTACGGTAATGGGTGGCAGCATGTATATGTGGTTGTGCCCAAAGACGGCAACCTGAAAAACTTAAAAGAAAGAACTAATTACTACGTAGTAGACCCGGTTACCGATCGGTTCAACTACGAAGTACCCTTCAACAAAAAACTAGACGAAAAAATGAGCAGCATGCCAATATACGGGCTTAGTGGCCTGGGAAAAACTTGTCCAAGAAAGCCAGGAAACCGCTTTCTTGAGTTTCAAAGCATTAGCGCGTTAGAACGTGCTGGTAAAGTCAGTACCGAAAAAGTGTTGAAACAAGCCAATGTCCCGATTATCAAAGATCCGGGAAGGCCTCATATTCTCATAGCTGATTATGGCCGTGGAAGGCCTGTAGAGCTACCAACGGTAATAGAAAAAAAAGACGTGCCTTTAGTCTATCAACCTGGAGGCGGTGGCACAAAGCTACTTTCTAACCGTGAAGACATCATCGCACTTCCTGATAACTCAGAGGTAGATCCTCAATTGGATGCTGGAATTCTTCAGGTAGAAGAAAACACCGCACAGGCCGGTTTTCTCAGTGGCAATAATGCCTGGATAGCTTTGGCCATAGCAGTAACAAGTTTGGGGGTAATCGCCATGAGCAGTAATAAACCCAAGCCTACCAAAAAGCAGGCTAAGAAATCGCTTAACGGTCCTTCCAAAACGAGAAGGACAGTCAGAAAAAAGAAAGTCATCGACTTACGATAATCAAAAATTTCAAACTCAAAATAAAATTAAAAATGGACAAAAAAGTAACGGGTAATTCACTCAAAAAGAAAGGCACCGACCTTTTTGTGATCTTGCTGGCATTAGCTGCAGGATCAATAACAGCGGACCAGGTACAAAGGCTACACAGGTTAATCGGCCCTATCGCGGGTGCATTAATCACAGCGATTTTAGCGATAAAGTCTAAGAATGCACGGCTGTCACTTGCCCTGTCCGTGGTTTCAGCCACCCATGTAGGCAAGGCCATTAAAGAAGCTACTGCCGGCCGTACGGGCTTCCTTTCTACGGTCAATAGCTTCACACCCACCGCTTCATTAAATGGTGCTGGTCGGCTAGGTAATTTTCAAGCGCTACCGGAGTCCTCTTCAGGTACTACCTACATCGACGAATCACTAAGTGGTTTGGGCACCATGGACGAAGCTTTAGCTCTCCAACTCGGGAATTAATACAAGGGCAAACAGGCCATCAACACAAAGACAAATAATTAATTAAAAACTCAAATAAGAAATCAAATGGATTCTAAAGCGAAAAAAGGTTTAAATAACCACATATTGAGAGGAAAGAACCCTCAAGCTGCTCAAATGGTATCGGAACTAAGGTACGATAACCATGTCATTTACTTCAGGGGTGATATTTCGGCCTTAAGTGGATTGCAAAAGCAAATTCAGGTATCACTTGGCGAGCAGGTAGGCCTTGTTAATGTCGATAAAGGGAAGCTTTCTGAGGGAGAACTTTTTGCTTTCGACCGTATTGCCATACGTTCTGTTCAAACAGCTGATACGGTCACAAGTGCAGCGAAGGTAAATGGATATTCTGGCGATGTCCAATCTTTTGATCCGGCCTTGCGAAATGGCGAATTCGTGGTTAAACAGAACGAGGGGGAAAAACTTCGAATTCCTGTAGCCATGTGCGGTGGTAATGCCGAATCGGATATGGCTGCTGGTATGGCAGATGCCTACAAGCTGGAAGATCCTATTGTTTTGGATGACAAGCGCCAATTTGAAACACTAATTGAGTTTGCAGACGGTGAAACAGTTACCCCTTCGGCTAACTCCAAAATTTGGGTGGAAGTGCTTTTGATTGGTATCAAAACCAAAGTAAGGGCCAACAGCTAAACAGCTTACCAGAATTATAAAAGGAAAGGATCATCTCCCTTTCCTTTTTTCCAACTCATATTAAATCGATTTCCCTATGGAAAGAACATCATTCAAATATCAAGCAATTCAATTTTCTAAATCCAACGGTGATGCCCCAGGCACATTCCATTTTAAGGAACAATTGGACGAAAATTTTGATGAGGTGGTCGGTGTTGAAGCTTATGAAACCACCGGGTCCAATCAAAATTACAAGATTGGCGTTGAGGATGACATCAGCACAAAGCATGATGCGGTGAATAAGAATAGCTTATTGACCAACGCCAATGTTGGTCAGGATCAGAAGGCTAAGCCCATCAACTTTGATATCATAGAGGGCAAAAAAACCCGTGTGGTTATTTCATTTGATACTGCACTCACCGCAGATATTGCGGGTGAAGTGGTATTCAAACTTGCCAAAAGAGAAGTAGCCGCTACCTCACGGTAAACATTCGTAATCTATGGCTCAGATCATCCCATCGATATCAGTATCTAACAGCAAAGATGTAGAAAAGCTGGAGGAAGATGTTTTATCAGTCTCCATCAAAAATACTGGTAACACTCTAGTTTATTATGGGTGGAACGACCATTCGAAAGCCTATTCATTAGCGCCTGGTGAAGAGGACAGTTGGGGGTTTGA
>JBCCSU010000231.1:0-7801 GCA_039199635.1 Bacteroidota bacterium
CAGCTTATCCAACGGATTTGCTGTGTGTGAGAAATAAAGAAAAAAGAAAATTAGTGCCTAATTGCTAGGTTTTTAACATAGAAACTCACGTTAAAGTAAGTTTAATCTACTTTAAAAGTATCCGTTAGCACTTCTATTGAAGTATTATCGGAAAATTCGAATTTTATAGTTAATGCTTGATCGATGGGCTGATCAGGTTGCTGAAGAAGTGCTATCGTGAATTGGTCACCTACAAAGCTGAATAGCCACTTATTGTCATTTAATGTTTTCACAAATTCATCGAAGTGAATATTGTTATGATTGGTGACTTTAAAAACTGAATTTAAACTCTCATTAGGCTGTATTTCCTGATCATTGATAAAGATGGATGATGTTCCTGAGATGGTAATATCACTTATTTCATAGGCTAATTCAGGCAGTGGCGGGCTGCAGGCAAAAGCCTTTGAAGTAAAAACCGGTGAATACTTCACTCGTCTAATCTCTGAGATCTCTTTAAAATCCATTTCGGTAATTTCTAAGCTAATGGCAGCTACACTAAAGTCAGTGGATTGAACATCTATAAAGCTGTCACTTTCTAAACTTCCGATGGACGATTTCACTTTTTTAATTCGAGCTTCCAGAGGAGTAAAATCGCTACATTCGTCTTCCATACATGCGTAGGGAATGTGTATTACTATTAACAAAGCCAACAATGACAGAAATCTTTTCATACGCCCTTTTTTACAAGAAGACACAATACATGTCACAAGGGTTGTATTGGTTCCATATTTACGTCCCTGCATTTACCCACAGTGTGAAAAATACCTTCCATACTGATTTCGTAGCTATTACGGTACATTTTCAATTACAAACACGTACGCATTAAGTGTTTCAAACATATTTCTTTAGGAGTGAGACCAACATCTACTATGAAATTATAAACTGTGCAATTGCCGCTAGCTGTTTGTGGCATTTTTAGATCAATTTCAATTACTGATATCCGAGTAAACAATATCGCTATGTTAATCATAATTCGAAAGCAACTCTAAATCCTCTGAAGGAGACTTTTCTAAATCGGCACCCCTTCAGGAGCTAGAGGGTCTTTTTAAACATATTGAAAAATATATGTTTGAAGACATGAGGAATAGATTTCTGTTGCATATTTGTTTTAATAGGATGTCACTAAATTTTAATGCCCAATCATAACGGCTAGAAGTGGCTGAGATTAGATAAACGGCAAGTGAAGTAGTTCCCGTCCATTTTTGAGTTGATAGATACTGCCGCGATTTTTTGATTTCATGGGCTATCTAAAGTCAATCTTACCCTAGCTGAAATGGCCATTACTATCGGTCTGTGAGTTACATGACGGACGGTTCCTCATACACGGTTACTCATATAATGTGGAGCCGACCTTCAAAGAATTCGATCAAATCAATGCTATTCCGCTTAGTCTACAAACAAGTCATTTGTAGGCAGCTTCATTTTGTTGAGAAGTTGTCTCGGGGGGATACCCGTAATTTTTCTGCACGTTTTTACAAAGTGCGATTGGTCATAATACCCAAAGTCTAGCGCTTCAATCAATCTAAGGGTCTCACTTTTCTGTAGGTAGGCCGTAGTTTTTTCAAATCGGAAAATATTAAAAAGCTCTATGGGTGTCAACCCCAGCTTTTTTTTGGTCAATCGTTCCAGAGACTTGGCTGTCATATTCATTTTATTGGCCAAATCGTTAACATTAACGAGAGTGTTACTTGTTAACAGCGTTAGCAAATGATAAGGCTCTTGGCTCTCTTTCTGGCCCGTAAAATAAGATGACATGAGCTCATCAAGTTTGGAAACCTCAAGCGCATCACCGTGCAAAAATTCTTTACCTACAATTTTTCTTTGGGTAGACTTACTCAGGAAAGAAGTGATATTTTGTTTGGCAATGTTATGAGCGTAATACTCCATTATACCTAACCCCATCACTGACAGGTTTAGTTTTATATTGAGGCAGGTAAGGTGTGATACAATTTGTATCAGTGATATACGGTTTGTAGCGGGTAGGATGCCTGCATCTCCGGTTTCTACGAATTTTTCCTTCTTAAAGTCCCAAATTTCAAAGCGACCGTCAATGGCGGTCCAGCAGTCAAATTTTCCATTTGGGATTGTTTTCAGAAAGGCTGGCTCAGATAGTTCAAAATACTGATATCTGTCGATGTATTTTGCCACTTGCGGATTTACGGGTAGCGCTTCAATAAGTTTCAATTGTCTATTTTTTACAATTTCCGATCACCTCTAAATACTATCATTGTTTAAAAATAGTGAGATATGATGAAGAAAATAATTCTATTGGCGGTGCTTAATGCTAGTTTGATATCCTTATTTGCACAAGAGGTGCAACTTGGGGAGTTAACAGGACAAGCAGGCTTCGTTAATACAAGTAATGATATGCGCATCTACTACGAGCAATATGGAACAGGAGACCCACTACTTATTCTACATGGCAATAGTGGCTCAGTGAAAAGAAGACACGCCATTATTACTGATTTAGCAAAAACGTTTGAGGTGGTAGCGCTAGATAGCCGATGTCATGGGAATAGTTCGTGTCCTAAAGAGGACCTCACCTATGAAAATATGATGCAGGATGTTCATAAGGTCCTGGAAGAACTAGACTTGAAAAATGTCATGATCTGGGGCCATAGTGATGGGGGAATCCTAGGTGTTACGCTTTTAGTAGGAGATAGAGATGCTATGCCCCTTGCTCATACTTTAGAAATATTTTACGCGCTGCCTAAGGCTAATTTAGCTGTGTTCCCTGAAACCACCCACTTCATGGAAGATAGACAAGATGATATTGTCGATCTGTTGAATGAATTGCAGCAGCCTTTCAAAGCCCCATCCACTGTTGATGTGGCTAAACATATGGCTAGACAGATTTTTGGTAGTAGTGATCAGTAAAACTCAGATACTATTTGCAATTGCGCGATCAAAATTAATGGTTTGATATCCTAATTCTCTTACTCTCATTCCACCCTGATATAGTTGGAAAATACATCCAGTGAGCCTGAGCTGGATTTTGGGTATAGGTTCCACTGAATCGGGGTATTAGTTTGATATTATAAGTATGTGTTCCTTTAGAAAGTTTTTTAAAGAAAATACTCACCTTATCCCGATAATACTCACGGTGGGTTTCATTATACGGTTTTTCTTTTTTGGCATAAGAACATGAGGCAGGAATAGGAATGTCAAGAACAAGAAACTCAGCGTTTGCTTTTGCCTCAAGCCTGACTTCTAAATCTACAGGTTTCCCTGCTGTCAACACCAGACTATCAACTCCATTAAGTTTTGTGTATATATTGAAATATTCGCTATTTCGGCTTGGGTTATCTATTTCCATTTGCTGATAAGCTGTTACGTATACGGGTGCTCTGCCCGTTTTCAAGATGTTTAGTGTTCCTCCTCTGTTGATTGACTGGCTAAGTGGAAATTCATCAATGGTCTTATTAACAATTCCCTTCAGAGTAAGTCTGGCATCGACTTTACTAAGCGAGCTGATTTCAGTCCTTAAAACACTAATAATTTTAGAAGATTCATAGGTATTTCTCCAGTGAAGTCCTGTACGCTTATGTAGGAGATAATTCATGATTTTTCTAGTGAGTTCCGTCTCGCCCAGGGCATTTAATAGTTCATAGGCTTTGAGCGTTACATATATGTTTTCTCTATAAAACTCCTTAGCGTTCCTTGTCTTATTGATAAAGTAAAGATTTCCATATCCATCGTATTCTGCATAGTGCATTACAGAGTCTTTAAGATAAGTTTGTTTAGTGCCCTCCAATTGCCAATAAGTTAATTTATCAATCGTATTTAGAGTTTTCCATGCAACCTTAACTTCTTGTAGATTAAAAGAGATATCGTAAGATGGGTTTAGCAGTTTTAAAATAGAAATGAGTTCGAGTTTATTATTTGGGTTTCGGGTTTTGTCTACCTCCCAAATCACATTATCAATGGTCTTTTCATAGTTGAACTCTTCCTCTATGTACGGCTCAATACTTTTTAAACTCTTAACCACATGTTCCGTAACCCAAGGCTCAAAGTAGTTTTCAGCCCACCAGCCCCATAAACCGTTATCATTTTGACGACTCTTTAATTTTCTTAGCGTTTGAGTGACTTTCTTTTTTTGATCTGTATTCAATCCCTTATTTATGTAAGCTGATGTCGCTAAGGCCATCAGCTTTGAAGCCAGTTGTTCGTTGCATTCGTATTTATAGTTAATCAGATATTGAATTTCATCTAAAAAAACATTTTTTACATCTCCCGAGGCATATAACTTAATAGCACCCAGACTGTCGGCAAAATTAATTGAGATTGCGGTATCGGAGTCTAAAGCCCGGAAATGCCCCGATACCGTGTGAATTCCTTTTTCAAATACTGGGATTTCCCTTAATTCACCATCTGAGAAGCCGTTTTCGGTTTCGATGCGATAAGCAATAAGCGTGGTGTCATTAGGTTGGTTAGGTGTAATAATCACTGAGTCGGTGAGTACATTGACTACTTTGCCCGAACCCCTTTTTTTGATATTGTCATTTTGATAAAAAGTGTATTTCACATTTTGGTCTATACCTGTGTAATTAGTCACTTAGCCGATCACTATCGCACTATCCCCGGGAATTAGGAAGCGAGGTAACGCTAACCGGCCTGAGACAGGCAGATAGGAACTTGTATTCAGTTTTAACTGACCGGTTCGTCTTACTCGACCGTAGGCTAAAATGTGTGTCTCCCAATTGGTAATGTCATCGGGTAAATTCAATTCGAACTTAGCTTCACCATTATGGTTTGTTCTAAGCTGGGGCTTCCAAAGTGCATAATCTTTGAAATTCGTTCTTATAGAATTCTGCCTTGGTAATGATAGCGGTTCCTCTACTATCACTTTATCAGCTTTTTTAAAACCTTTAGTACTTATGATAAGCACTCCGTCTACCGCTCTGGATCCATATATGGCTGTGGCACTCTCACCGTTTAGAACGTCCATTGACTCTATCTGATCCAGATCCAGATCACCTTCAAACGGTACACCATCTACGATAATTAAGGGGGCAATTCCTGAGTTAATTGAATTTGCTCCTCTAATATTGATTTCAGGGGCCGATCTTTGTCCACCGAATCGGAATCTTGGGCTTTTCGTTACTTTACCATTGACAATGCGTATTCCTGCCACCCTTCCCTGCAAGGCATTAATAGAGGATACTGCAGCAGTTAACGATCTTTTATGAGAAGCAGAGTAGCCCACTACTATTACCTCAGAAAGTTGTTGTATATCCGGCCTCATTTGTAGATCAATTGAAGCCCCGGAACCTGTTTCTATTTCTTCTGATGTGAGTCCGATAAAAGAAAATACCAAGGTGGCATTGAAGGGTCCAAATAAATTATAATTTCCACTAATATCTGTGACGGTGCCATAGTTGGTTCCTTTAATGATGACGTTAACGCCAGGAAGCGGTAATCCGTCCTCGCTTGAAGTGACTACTCCGCCGTAGAATTTTCCCACCCCGCTATAACTGTAACGCTGCCGGTAGGTTTGGTTTATTCGTCTTTTTTGACCCTTGTATACTTGCCGCTGAGTCGAAATCTTATTCATCAGACTATCGATAGTACTGCTAAACTTATCCGGGGGATTAATGATTAAGTTTTCTATTTTGTGAAAGTGTTGACCTCCTTGTTTAACTTGTAGGCTATCCTCATAAGAGTAAGATCGATCATTGTAGAAAAAGATGAGTTTGTATAATCCTCTATCCAGGTTGTAGTAGCTTGTTGGTACACTTCCATAGGCTCTTACAAAGTCCACCTCATCCAACTTAAATAATAAAGTGTTGATTACATCACTTTTTTTGAATTCAGAGGACATTTCGATCTGTAAAGTACTTTTACCTAATTCTGTGCTAAGGGGGTTATTGTAAGCTCGTGAAGACAGCCTTTGGTGCTCTTCATAACTTTGCTTTAGTTTTTCTAAACGCTCATATGTGAAAGGAGAGTCATAAATACTTTGTGGAGGTAAAAGGCCGGAAAGCTGCTTTGGATAGTGATCAAAAGATCTCATTTTGATCAACTTTGGTGAAAAATCATACTCGAAATATGGCTCATAATCAATTGATAACCCGTAGCCATCAATGGTTTGGAGGTAGGCATGTCTGGCTTTCACAGGTCCGGTTAAGTTTCCGGAGTAGTTGGTGTTAGGCGCTAATTGAAAGAATCGATTACCCTGCCGTAAATAACCAAAAGTTGCTATGCTGGTATTTAGTCTTCTGTAAGGCATGATATACCTGTAAACTTTTTTCTGCTCTTCTTCAGAAAGTTCATTTTTTCTAACTTGAATTTTGACAGATTGACTTACTCTATGCGGAATTGATAAAATCGTCTTAACTCCACGTGATACATGAACACTATCAACAATGATTTCTGATTTGTTGAGCCGTAGTTTTATTTGATGATAGCCTGGTTGCACTCTGAAGGCGTATGGATCGCTTAAGGTATTCCAGGCGAAATAAACCGGTTCCTGATCTATATAAGCGATTTTTACCTTTTGTATTTCACCATTTTTCACAACAAACGGAGCAAGCGTAGTTGAGCTATCTGAATTAAGTATCTCATGATGGTAATATTCATTGTTCGGATATAAAAAATTATAGTACTCAATGCTGTCAAGGCCAATTCTGCTTTTCCAAAACTGATAATTCAGTCGCTTTATCCCTTCTGCTGTACTTTGCTGAAGCGAAAACTTATTGATCAGATGCCTGAATTTTTTTTTCGATTTTTGAAATGACTCCAGGTCAGGAGGGTAGTAATTAAACTTTTTTGTCAGCATTTGCGCGGTTATATCAGCATCTTTCACAGGTTTTCCTCTTTCATCCATTGCTATTACGGTAACGGTGGTTTTCATACCTGGATATGCCCTCTGAGGTAAATCGCTGGTTAAAATGATCCTTTTTTGTTCAGCTTCTATCTCATAATCATCGGTTATAATTTGATCTGCCCAGGCATATTGCATATGAAAGTAGTACCTTGCCTTACCGGGGTTTTTTATAGTATGTACCAAGTGATCAGTAAATCCTTTTTTCAGAAGGTGATTGGTTTTGTAAATAAAATAGGTAAAGTGCAACTTAGCCGGATTTTCCACCTGAATTCGGATCGAATCCTTATTACGTATTGATCTTACCTCAATTTGAGGAGTGATATCTTTCCAGTCTACAGAATAAAATTGACCTTCGATGATGGCACCATAATTATTTACATACTGATTCAATTTTATTTTCTCGGGGAAAATTGTTTCAATTGTATCAAGTCCAATTATGAGTGAACCGGGAGTATTATTTAAAGGTCTTCCGTCTATCAAAAACTCAATTTTTATGGAATCATTTCTTGTTGATGCTTTTAGCTCTTTTCTGCGCACATGCTCTAAACTCCGTTGTTCTTTTACATACTCATTTTCCGTATTACGAAGTTCAGCCAGTAGCTTGAAATTAAAGTCAGCATTAGGTAAAACAGAGTCAGGAAAAATAATTTCGGTTTCTCCTATAGCTTCAAGTGAGGTTCGGTGGGACCAAAGGGTATCCGGTATAAATGTATTTGTTTGATGTGCTTTGCTAACGGTTTGCGTCAAGGCATGTAGCTCAATAGTAGCATCCGGTAGTGTCAGGTCATTTTCGTCTTTTCCTTCAGCAAAAATGCTGAAAGTGGAGTCTTTGTAAATAGTGTTTCCTGTAGTGCGAAGATTAAGTTTAATTGATTTTAATTCATAGTCTTCTAAAGTGAAACGTGCATCCTTGATAATTTTACTTTTTGATTTCCC
>JBCCSU010000232.1:0-7759 GCA_039199635.1 Bacteroidota bacterium
ATACTATCAATCAAATAGTTAGAACTTGATGAGAATGGCCTAACTTGAGACAAAAAACTTTCTACCACCTAAAGATCATTCAAGGGGTTAGAGTGATGGAATCTGTAGGGTAAGGCAGCTTTTAGTTTTTCAGAGTTCACTATTTTATAAGGAGTCCCCTCGTCTGAAAATGATGGTGAAGAAAGCCCAAGTGCTTCAGCGGCCTTCTTATAAAAAATTCCTCTGGTGGGGTGCTCATCCGAACAAGCGTTAAATGTTTCGCCCCAAATTTCTTTTTCGATAATCTTTATGATTATCTGAACACAGTCTTCTTGATGAATAAGGTTAACCGGGTTATTCATGCCTTTTAGATCCGATTTACCTGCCAAAAACCGTCCAGGTTCCCGACCTGGCCCATACAAACCTGCAAAACGCAAAATAGTAGACTGAAATGAAGTATCTGCCCTAAACAGGTCTTCAATAGCAAGCATAGTGATACCGCTATGTGATGACTTCACATAATCGGCATCCGCCTCTACTACTTCTTTATTTGTGTTGGGGTATACCGATGTAGTGCTAATAAGTATAGTTTTTTGGATGTTGCGCTTTTGCAGTAAGGCTACAAGCGTTTTCATTTTTCGTTCATAACCTTCAACAGATGGTGGTACCGTAATGACTACAATATCACATTGAAAAAAGCCACCCGGAATATGGTTTTCCAGATCAACCCGGTATGGATCCATGCCTGCACTTTTAATGGCATTGAGCTTATCTATACTTGTCGTGGAGCCATTCACTTTAAAGCCTGCTTTTTGTGCTAAGGTTTTTCCTAATGTAAAACCCAGCCACCCACAACCAAGAATACTTACTTTCATATCGTAAATCTATTGATAGACAGCGTATTAAGACCATCTATCCAAAGCTTTCAATGAAAATAAATTCGTTTTTAGCATTTTTCTTACGTTCTTGCTATCATTAATGTAGAATTAACATTCTTTGCAACGTTTTATACGGGTCAAAGCATTTTTTAAACTTAAAATCAAGATGTCGAAAAGAAATTTGAGCATAGTTCTGTTGCTCGTTCTCGGTGTGGTCACTTATTTTGTTTTACCTACTTTAGAACATGATACAGAAGAACTGCCGTTATCGGAACCAACTGTAAAGGTAGACTCAGCTCAATTGCCAATCTATGAGCCCAACATGTTATATGGTATGGTGATTGATTCCATGTTGGTCATTGAAAATAAGGTCAAAAGAAACCAGAATATTTCAGATATTCTGGTTGCACATAATGTATCGCATCAAGATATTTTCAAACTAGCTAATATTTCAAAGTCTGTTTTCGATGTCAGAAAAATAGGGGCAAATAAAAAATACACATTGATCTGCCAACCGGACTCCGTTCCTAGAGTAAATGCTATGGTATATGAGCATAGCCCTATCGATTATGTGGTATTTAATTTAGGGGATTCAATCACCGTTGAGAAAAAGCGAAAGGAAGTACAAGCGGTAGAAAAGGAAGTTTCCGGGGTTATTGAATCCAGCTTGGCGATTACCATGCAAGAATTGGGGTTATCACCTCAGCTCACCAATGATTTCGTAGATGTATTTGCCTGGCAGATCGATTTTTTCAGGCTTCAAAAAGGAGATCGGTTTAAGTTAATTTATGAGGATAATTTGGTAGAGGGAGAGTCCATTGGCACTGGAAAAGTTAAATCGATATTATTCGAGCATTTCGGGAATGATTTTTACGCCTTCCACTATAACCAGGGAGACGGTTTAGATTATTTTGACGAAAAGGGCAATAGCTTGAGAAAAGCACTTTTAAAGTACCCGTTAGATTTTACCAGGATAAGTTCAAGATATTCGGGGCGTAGGTTTCATCCCGTACAAAAAAGATGGAAAGCTCATAGAGGAACGGATTTTACCGCCAAGAAAGGTACACCTATTCGTGCTGTAGGTGATGCTATCGTTACAGAAGCGAAGTATGGTAAGTATAATGGTAATTTTGTTAAATTAAAGCATAATGCTACTTATACCACGCAGTATTTACATATGTCCAAAATCAAATCTGGCATTAAGCGCGGAGTTAAAGTACGTCAAGGAGATATCATTGGATATGTAGGTAGTACAGGCCTGGCTACAGGTAATCACCTCTGCTATCGTTTTTGGAAGAATGGCGTGCAAATAGATGCTTTAAAAGTAGAGTTGCCACCTTCTGCACCTATCGCTGAAGAAAATCTGGAAGAATTCAATGTGGCTAAGGACGAGATGCTACTTAGACTGAAGGAAATAGCATTTCCTGCGGAGGAAGAAGTGATCTTTGCTAGTATAAAGTAATGAGCTAAATGTTTTGACCGCTTAAGGCAATTTTTGTATGGCCTTTTTTGTTAGCTTTAACAGATACACGTAAGGTCAAAAATGTTAAGGCTGGTCCCCACAATTTTATTCGTTCTTTTTTGGAGTTCTCTCCATGCTCAAAAGGTTGGACTTGTACTAAGTGGCGGAGGGGCAAAAGGGCTCGCTCACGTTGGCGTTATAAAAGCGCTAGAAGAAAATAACATACCCATTGATTACATAGTGGGTACTTCTATGGGTGGAGTAATAGCAGGCTGTTATGCGGCGGGCTATTCAGCTGCCCAAATAGAAGAGATCGTTTTGTCCGAAGATTTTAGCCATTGGGTGAATGGTAAATTTGAAAAAGGTTTTAATTATTACTACAGCCAGGAGGAACCCTCATCATCAATACTCTCCATTAATCTGTCTCTAGATTCGGTTTTCAATGCTGCCGTTACGTCTTCCATAGCTAGCGATCTTTCGTTAAACTTTGCATTAGCCGAGAAGTTTGCTGTTCCCAGCGCACAGGCTAATTATAATTTTGATAGTCTGCTTATACCGACCCGCATAGTAGCCGCCGAAATCTTCACACAGCACGAGGAGGTGATTAAAGAAGGGTCACTGGGTAATGCCATTCGAGCTACCCTATCCGTTCCGTTTTTTTATAAACCGATACGTTTTAATGGTCAGTATCTTTTTGATGGAGGTATTTACAATAACTTCCCGGTAGATATACTGAATGATGAATTCAGCCCTGATGTGATCATTGGTTCCAATGTTTCGAGCAAAATATATAATGAATATCCCAAAGATCAGGATGATAAATTATTGAACAGTTCGCTTCTATTTATGATCCTGGATAAGTCTGACCCTGATGACATTCCGGAAACCGGGGTTTACCTGGAACCTGATCTTAATACCTATACGGCATTTGATTTCAATAAGGCTCAGGCATTGATTGATAGTGGGTATGCAGTTACCTTGTCAAGGATTGAAGAAATAAAGTCGAAAATACCACGGCGGGTATCAACGGAAGAGCTTAGAAACCAGCGCTCACAGTTGTCTGCCGGAAGTCAACCTGATCGCTTTTCAGGGATTGATTTTCATGGTTTCAACTCTAAACAACGGAAGTATATCCGCCATATCTTCAGGCAGAAAAACAGTGAAGAACTTACATTTGATCAAATAAAAAAAGGCTATTTCCGACTCATGTCCGAGGCTTATTTTGAACCGATTTATCCGGACATTGTGGCGGATGAAAACCTCGGAAGCTATCGGCTGCAGATCTATGGGAGGCCTGAAAACAACTTTAATATAGGAGTGGGAGGTGCTATTGCTTCCAGAAACATCAGTCAGATTTTTTTGGGCTTAGAGCATTACTACTTTGATAATTACCTGCTTAAAAATAGCATGAGTTTTTATTCCGGTAGTTTTTATAAATCGGCACAATTGCGCACCCGGCTTAATTTACCCGCTTTAGGGCAGTTTTATATAGAAACCGATCTTACCTATAACCGATGGGATTTTGTAAGTTCAGATGATATACTGAAGCTTGAGCGTTCCCCAACCATCCTCGATCGTACCGATCGAAAGTATGGGTTGAATATTGGATTCCCACTCGGTTCAAAACTTCGGGCGGTATTAAACGGAGCATGGGTAGATAATTTTGATTCATTTGCAGACGCAGGCAACATTAGTTCTTCAGATACACTAAACCGCCTTGAGCTCGATGGCTTTCGATTTGGTTTTACCTTTGACCGTAACAACTTAAACCGGAAGCAATATGCTAATGAGGGGAAATCATTTAGGTTAAGTGCAGACTATTTTAATCTACGCGAAAAATACTTGCCCGGATCGTCCGTTCAGGGTGACATCATACGGCAGGATCGTAGTTGGGTAAGGGTAAGAGCAGATATTGAGCAATACTTTCGCTACGGTAGGTTTAGTACCGGATATTATGTAGGTGGTGTGCTATCTAACCAGCCTAGTTTTGTCAATGATCGTGCTACCTTAATCTCGTCACCCACCATAGCACCATTTCAGGATAGTAAAACTCTGTTTCTGGATAATTTTAGAGGTCATAATTTTGTTTCGCTTGGTTTAAGAAATATTTTTTCTATCAGACGAAATCTTGATTTTAGATTTGAAGCCTATGGTTTTAAGCGCTTTGATACCCTGGATCGTGAAAGTGAGACACCAGGAACTTTCGGAGAAGAGGACAAGGTATATGTAGCTGCAATGGCAGGCTTGGTTTTGCAGAGCCCCGTGGGGCCGGTAAGTCTGAGCCTTAACTATTATGATGATGAAGAAACCAGTTTAGGCTTACTTTTGCATGCCGGCTTCCTTTTGTTTAATCGTAAATCTTTGGATTAGATACCTTTTAAAAGATAGTAAGTATAATCCCGTGTATTTCAATACTCTAACTTGGAATCAATCTGAAAATTTAAGTATGTTTACCCTTTAAAGCAGCCTTTGATAATACCAAATAATATGAAGAAATTATTACTCGTTGGAATACTAGCTATTTTCACGCTTAATGTTAACGGCCAAACCGTTCAATGGGCCTCTAAAGTGATAGATTTCTCATCCGAGCTTACCCCAGTTCAATATTCTGCAAATCAATTAATAGGTAAGCCCAACGTATTGCCTTCAGGTGGAGAAAATCCGAATGCATGGACACCTGAACGAGCCAATAAAAAAGAATATGTCAAAGTTGGTTTTGATAACCCAATTCAAATAAGGCAGATCGCTATAGCGGAATCTTATAATCCCAGTGCCATATTTAAAGTATTTGCTTACGATGAAGCCGATCAAGAATACCTAATTAATACATTCAGTCCTAAGACCATACCACTCAAAGGACGTATGCTTAACGTTTTTGTAGAAGAAACCTCGTACAAAGTAGCCGCTGTAAAAATCGAATTTGACGGTGCCGCGGTTCCCGAATATTACAGTGTTGATGCCATCGCCATTTCGGACTCCGATATTCCTATTATAGCGCAAATAGACCTTCCTGAGTTTTTGAATCCGGACATGACCAAAGAACGTTTGAGTGAAAACGTAAACAGCGAATATCGGGAAATGAAACCTCTATTATCGCCAGACGGAAAAACGTTATATTTCTCCAGAAGAAATCACCCCGGCAATGTAGGTGGTGTTAAGGACAATGAAGATATCTGGTACTCGGAAAAAGATGAAAACGGAGAGTGGAAATTAGCACAAAATATCGGTGAAACGCTGAATAATGCAGGTCCTAACTTTGTGAGTTCCGTCACCCCGGATGGTAAGTCAGTTTTAATGGTTCTGGGAAACCAATATTTGAAAAATGGAAAAATGGCGGCTGGTGTCAGCTTGAGTTCTAACGCAAGCGGAAGCTGGTCGAAACCCGTAGCATTAAAGATTGAGAACGACTATAATTACTCTGAAAAAGCAAATTTCTTTTTGGCTAACAATAGGAAAGTACTCTTGATGTCAGTAATGCGAGAGGACTCTAACGGTGGGCGAGATATTTATGCCAGCTTTTTGCAAGAAGATAGTACCTGGACTGAGCCACTCAACCTCTCCGACAAAGTAAATACTGCTGGGGAGGAATCTTCTCCGTTCCTGGCAGCTGACGATAAGACGCTTTATTTCTCTTCGGATGGCTACAGCGGTTTTGGAGGGAGTGATATCTACATCACCAAAAGACTGGACGACACCTGGACCAACTGGTCTGAGCCAGAAAACCTTGGGCCTACCATTAACTCTCAGTACGAAGATCTATTTTTCAATATTCCTGGGAATAGCGACTTTGCCTACTACTCACAGGGTGTAAATGAAGATGATCTGGATATTTTCAGGGTGGCCATGCCGGTATTTAAGCGTCCTGATCCAGTTATACTGGTGAAAGGTAAGCTGCTTGATAGCAAAACAGGTGAACCGCTGGAAGCAAAGATCATCTACGAACGCTTAAGCGATGGAAAAGAAATAGGTCAAACGTCTACCAATGCTGAAACCGGTGAATACGAACTGCTTCTACCTGCGGGTGAAAAGTACGGTATCCGAGCAGAGTCTGAAGGATACATTGCTCAAAGCGAAAACATAGACCTTACTGATGTGACAGAGGATGGTGAAAGAACCATGTCTCAAAAAGACTTATTACTTGTGCCTATAGAAGCGGAGGTCACGGTTGTTCTTAACAATGTTTTCTTTGATTTTGCTAAAGCTATATTAAAAACTGACTCTTATGCAGAGCTGAATCGCGTGGTAGAATTAATGCAAGATAGAACCTCGTTGAGAATTGAGGTGGCAGGACATACGGATAATATCGGGCCGGATGCATACAATCTTGGTCTTTCTGAAAGAAGAGCGAAATCTGTAGTCAACTATTTAATTGGCAAGGGAATTGATAAGTCACGGTTAGAGGTTAAGTATTTTGGTAAAACACAACCGGTTGCGGATAACTCCTCCAGAGAAGGTCGTAGGCAAAATAGAAGGGTGGAATTCAAAATACTTGAAGACTAAACCAATGTAATATGCTCAGCTTAAAAAATCTTATTTGTGGTGTTCTCCTGGTCGCAGTTTCAACTTTGGCCTTGAGCCAACCAATAGCTGATGCTGATCCTATACCGGTAAATGGTAAAATAGTAGACAAGTTTTCGCAGGAACCGGTGGAAGGGCGAATCCACTATGAGAGTTTACCATACGGAAGTAAAATAGGTGTTTTTAGAGGCAATGATTTCTCTTTTAAATTAGAGGGAAGTAGCGAATACCTGATCAAAGTAGATGCTGAGGGATACGCCACGTACTACGGAAAAGTAAAGGCCGAAGATGCTCAAGATGGCGTTATAGAAACGATAGTAGAACTTGCGCCCGATGGAGAAAATAAGCTGATCAGGCTTGACCGTCTCATTTTTGCCTTAGGGAAAGATGAGATCACGGAAGTATCTCATGATGAACTGGATGAGCTAGCGGCTATGCTAGAGGATAACCCTGAGATGGTGATCCAGCTTGAAGGGCATACCGATTTTAGAGGAAATGCCAAACAAAATATGAGACTTTCGGAGCGCAGGGTAGGTGCGGTTAGAGATTATCTGGTGAAAAAGGGTATCAAGAAAAAGCGCATTCGTACAAAGGCTTTTGGAGGCACTAAACCTTTGTCTAGAAGTAACGCGGAAGATGCCAGGAGAAAAAACCGCCGTGTAGAAGTACGTATTTTAGCGAGTTAGTTTAATGGCTGGCAAAATCGGTATTTTCATGGAATAATTTCTGTAATCTGGCATAACATTGGAAAGGGTAATTCTCCCCAGATTTAGCAAAGTGATTAGGCCATTCTCATCAAGTTCTAACTATTTGATTGATAGTATGTTATAGATAGGATAAAACCCCGAAATAGGTGCAATAGTGCTTTTTTCGGGGTTTTGTTTTTGTTAACTTCTGGTGTCAACACAAAAGTAAACACCTG
>JBCCSU010000233.1:0-7749 GCA_039199635.1 Bacteroidota bacterium
CGCGTTCTTAAATAGTTCTCTCAACAGTGATGAACCTCAATTAGAAAACTTCTTTGATCAACTCAAGTCTTCGGTAGCTTTTATTTATGGCAAGCAGGTTAACCCCAATAAACAAGTAGGGTATGGTCTTTCTTTCGGCTATGATCTCGGTCAGCCTGCCATATTTCCCCTGTTCATTTATAACAATGATTTTAATCTACATTGGGGTTTGGAACTGCTTTTGCCAAAAAGTATAAAGCTCCGTTATTCACCTTCTAATCAATGGCATTTTTATGCTACCTCAGAATTAAAAGGTGCTAGTTACCATTTACAAGATGAGGTGCTTGACGGTTTTGATCAATTAGAGTTCAGGCGCTCATCTGTACGCCCAAACCTAACTGTTGAACGGGAGATTCACGACTGGCTTTGGGTAGGAGGAACCATGGGTTATCGGATCCCGATCAATATATTTATTTCGGAGCCCGGCGAAAATCGGAGAAATAGCATAATCGAAATAGATGCGGATGCCGCACTTTACTTCAATTTTTCCATTTTCCTTGTGCCTCCTGCTAAGCTTTATGATAAAGCTAAATCTGGCTAAGTATACATTCCAGGCCTTTAATCGATATCTCGACTATAGGGTACCTATTATGAGGAGCAGCTTTGGTAAAAAAACAATGGTACCAATAAGAGCAGCAGCAATAGCTGCGATCAGTACGGCACCGGCACTTATATCTTTCACTAAGCCAATAGCGGTGTGTTCTTCAGGGTGTAAATGATCACATAGTTTTTCTAATGCTGTATTAAACATTTCCGCCATAAGTACCAGACCAATCATTACTATGATAACGACCCACTCGATTGTGCTGATATTAAGGAGATAGCCTACGGTTACTGCGAGTACACCGGCAATAACCTGGTACTTGAAGTTATTTTCAAAGATCAGCACATGCAGAATACCCTTACCCGCGTACCGATAACTCTTAACGTTCTTAGCCAAACTATCCTTGAGTGCGTTCATGATGTATAATAGTTTTAAACATAAAGTAGATGATAAAAAGTAAGGCTGAGAACCCGATAGTCATTTTGATCGCTTGCGGATTGCCTAGTTGATGGATTGTGTCTATCAATAAAGTAACAGGGCGGGTAAATAGATCCCAGCTATTCCAGCGCTGGACACGGCCAAGGTAGATGCCATAGCCGGTTAAAATCAAGCTTCCACCTATCACCAGCCATGCCTTAAATTCCCCTAAGTATCTAATAATGAGCTTATGGACAATGTGCAGGGAATAAATACCTAAAACCAGCCCTGCAAGCGCACAGGAAAAGAGAAGTAAAGTATCTGCCCAGATAGCCGGATTAAAACGGGTATTTAAATGCACCAGATCCGTAATTAGATATGGGGCGTTAGGGAAAAACAGTAACCATAAGCAAAACATACTGATAGCTTTCCATTTAGCTAGTTTTCCGAACTTGAGTCTGTTTCTCCAGATCAGTGCGAAAAAGAGTGGTATCCAGGCCAGGAACAAATTCCAGCCTAAAAAGAAATAGGTAAAATTTCCTGACTTACTGTAGCTCATTATAATAAGTATCAGACAGAAAGCTGATAAAAGTAAGAGTACCGCTACAGGTTTGTATCTAACGAAAGTATTAATGATTGATCTCATTTTTATTATCCATTTTGAGGTTCGAGAGTTTATTTATTACCGGTTGAAATATTGAGTTTATACCAGTCAATATTTCTGGTAAAGTACATCGTTAGACCTAAGATCAATGTTAAACCTATACTACCCATCAGCAGTGCATAGTCAGCTAGCTGCAGGGTTACGAATAAGAAGGCGTAAATCGCGGCAAGCGCTACTGAAAGCAGGGCAGAGACCTTCTTTACCTTAAGGACACTGATCGAATAGAGACCAATCATGGATATGATTCCAACAGTTGATATGGCGTAGGCGATATTAAAATTAGTATGTTCTGAAATAGATACTAGCAGTACATAGAATAGGCAGAGTCCAAGACCGACTAATGCATATTGGAAAGGATGTATTTTTCTTTTATTGATGATCTCGACTAGAAAAAACATTAAAAAGGTAAGTGCGATAGTCATAACTGCGTACTTGGCCGAGCGTACGGATTTCTTGTAATCGTCCACCGTTGATATTAAAGTAACTCCAAAGGCCGCTTCATTCATTGACTGTCTGATGTTACCTCCCTGCCAGTGCTGTGGTATATTTCGATTCAACTGAAGGACTTTCCAATCTGCGGTAAAACCGTTTTCATTCACATCCCTAAAGTCGGGCAAGAAGCTACCATTAAAGCTAGGGGAGTCCCAGTCCGATTTAAGTTTTACGTTAGTTATATCGCCAAGTGGAACAAAAGATAGGTTTTGGCTTCCCTGGATATCCAACTGAAGTTCGAATTTCTGCTGTTCAACCTCAAGCTTGGCGAGATCAGGCAGGACAGCCGTGACTCCGGTAGCGATTATACTCCTGATCCGAGAGCCGGACTGAACAGGAATAGGCTGATTTAGCCAATTTATAGAGAGCTGCTCCCGGATGCCTCGTAAGTCTGAAATACCAATGGTCAGAAAGGCTTTATCCAGCTGTATTTCTTTAAGATTTTGTTGCTTTACTTTTTCCTGGATTTTTTTTAAAGACACACCAAAACTACCACTGATCAAAAGCTGAGATTCATACACTACAGATTCGTATATGCCGCGTTTTAGAAGCTGAGGAGTAACCTCTCCATCAATGGAAAGATCACTCGGTAAAAGATGAAAAAATTCTGTTTTCTGGTAGGTCTTAATCTTTTCATCACCATCTGTTTTTTCCTTCTCCTGGTATTCATAGATCAAGGGTATGGTCATTACAGGGCCATTAATGGTTTGGCTATTACCCCATTTTGAGCTTACTTCTGAACTTGCCTGCTCATTGAGTATCTCACGCTCATAAATGACAGACTGGATCATAGAGGCTGGTATTAATAGTAAAAGCATCAAGAAAGTAATGATGGCTAGCTTGAGTATGACTGAATTACTGATCCAGGTACCTACTTTGTCGAGGGTGGTGTTTTTATTTTCCATATTTGTAAATTTTAAAAGTACTTTGAATTTCAAAGTGATTAAACAAAAATTTTAGTCTATATTCTTTATTAAAGCCTCTAATGCCTTTAAATGAGTGCTGAATGCTTTGCGACCCTTGACCGTAGCACGGTACTTTGTATTTGGTTTTCGTCCGATAAACTCTTTTGTCATAATTATATATTCTGTGTCTTCCAGCGCCTTTAGGTGACTTGCCAAATTTCCGTCCGTGACATTTAATAACTCTTTCAAGGCATTAAAGGTCATATACTCATTCACCATTAATGCAGACATCACACCCAAGCGGACCCTATTTTCAAAGGCCTTATCTAATTTATCGATCAGGCTTTTCACTTCTCGTATTTGAAGTACATGGAAGTACCATATACAATATGCAATAGACCAAAGCCAATGGCCCAGAATAGTAGTCCGTACCCTAAATACATGAAGGCCACCAGGCCGATTGCTATTTGTGTAATCCCTAAATACCGAATATCACGGAAAGTATGATGGCTCGCATTGACAAGCGCTAACCCATAGAAAACCAGGGTAGCCGGCGGTACCATCAAATACTGGTTTTTGTTTAAAAGTATCAAGCAAATAATACCACCTGTTACGAGTGGGATCAAAAGGTTAATCAGCAATCGTTTAGTCGTATTATCCCAAATGTTGGTACCTTCTTTACGCGCTTTTCTGGTTGTAAAAAAAATCCCAGTACCTACGGCTAAAACCAGAACACTAAGCGCTACGGTGATCATAAATATGATGTCACTGTGATAGATGTATTTAAAAGCCCTGCTGTAGATAAAGCCTTCTGCAGTATACATTCTGTTAAATACAAGCCCTGCGCCGATAAGTGCATAAATACCTGCAAAAACACCCGAAAGTCCGCTTAGTGATATAAAACGAGACGACCGCTCCATGATACTTTTGATCTCTGAGAGGTCATTGATGTATTGATCTTTTAAACTCATTTGAAAGTACTTTGAATTTCAAAGTAAATGAACGTAAAATTGATAAACAAGGTTTTGAATAACTATAGATTCGCTAATCTTATCTTACTTTCGTAGATACTTTTCTATGAGAGGATTAGGATCCGTAACTGTTTTCCCCAGTATTTTACCGTCTGGGTCTATTAAGAAATACAGGGGAATAGCCCTTATATTCAAATAATTTCTAAGTCTTTCATTTTCATTTGTGTAGGCAAAAATTAGTTCTTGATAGTTCAGTCTCTTGGCGAAGCGCTTCATCTTATCTGTATCGTGGTCGGTAGATAGACATAGTATTTCTAAGGTATTGTTGAGAGACGTCTTCAGCGCAGGTAGCTTTTTCATGGCTTTTATACACGGTCCACACCAGGTAGCCCATAAATCAATTAATAAGTACTTACCCCTAAAATCTTTGGTGGATAACTCAGTACCGTTGAGATCTTTTAACATAAACTCTTCCAGGTCACTGCCGATGAGGGTGGAAGTATGCAGGTTATATATTGATTGGCTAAGCTCACCCAGGAAATTTGAAGAGTGCTTTACCATCAATTTTTCAAGTCTGGCGTATAAAGGACCTTGAGCAGAGAATTTGCGTCCCATTGCCATGTTGATCATGATTAAATCGATAATGTCTTTTAGTTTTGAGTCGGTGATTGCGGCTAATTCCTGGCGCATGAATTCTTCGAAACTCATTTTCTTGCCTACTTTAAAGAACTTAAAATTAAGTTCCAGCCCGTAAATCCAATTAACCGCTTTAATTCCGTTAAAACTGAACTGAATGTTATCGACAAAGTAGGGCTCTAGCTCCATAAATCTCTTCCGGTCAGAAATTTTTAATGAGGCGAGGGCATTGACAAAACTTTCACTGTTGGTGATGAAAGCTAATGACTCGTTCGCCTGCTCTGTAGTTAGTAACTGCTTGAAATATTCGTATACCGCTTTATTATATAGGTTACTGGACTTTCCTGGCCTTCCGTATCTGTCCTTTAAATGGGTAAAGTTCTCTTCAATTAGTAAGGTTTTATTGAGGTTATCATTATCTGTTACCATTTCCTCAATGGCTAAACGCTGGTGGAGAGATAAAATGTAGCGAGTTTGAGGATATACCGATAGTTCCTGACTAAAGTCTTTATTCTTAAAAATTATCCTGATTTGTTGCGTGGCCGGTAACTCGATAAAGAACCTTCCATCCTGATCAGTTTTTACATCTTTTAGTTTACGAAGGTTTTTCTCTAAGGGATTATCAACAGTGAGAAGCTCAAAAGTCTTTTGTTTGCTGATTCCCTCAATAATAATTTGCGCTGGGGCAATGGCAAAATCACACAGCAGTAATAGTAAGAATATAAACCTTTGGAACATATTCAAAGGTATGTAATTGAATTGACCCAAAAGATTCTTTTGAGGCTCATCCGACATTTCAGCGTTATGATTGATAAGATTACAAAGTTCACATTAATATGAGCTCGTTGCATAAAAAAAGCCGGCATGCGTGGAAAATAGAAGCTTACCTTTCAAAACCCTTTTCTAACCCAGTATTTCCTTAAAATTCAAGCAGATATTTACACAGACGCCACCATTGGGAAAAATCTACCTTTTAAAGTGTTTCCAGAACTATTCAATTTTCACTATTTCCTATATAAATTCGATGTAATCGATCTCTATATTAAAATCACCAGCCCTTTTCTCGTTACTGATAAATCCGATCTGGATAATTTGAGCTAATTCTTTTTTGCTGATTTTATTTCCAGTAGGTCGGCCAATGTAGTATTCTTTAAAATCTAATAAATCGAATTGTACTGTTTTCCATTCCCAGTTGGTTTGTGATAAATTTTGTTTGTAGTTGGGGATCCAGAACCTACGATCTTTATTTAGAGACAAGCCGAAATCATAATCCTTTGAGCGATATCTGATCGTTACCTGAGTGTATGTGGACAGGTCTCTTTCCCGATAAGAACTTCGAATGCTCGCGAATCCGCCGTTATTTTCCAGGGATACCCGGCCACTAAAAACCATACTAGTTTCATAATAGGTGACGCTACCTGTCGAGAGGCCACCCATCACTCCATCATTAACTACACGCCAGCGTATCTGGTCATCCTGAGAACCAAAATCAATACGATAAGATGATGCCAAAATGAATAAAATTAATGAACATGTTAAAAGCTTCATGCCGTAAACTCTTGATGTATGTATTTAATCAATTTCAGCATAACTATGTTCAAAATTAATGTGGTTAGATAAGTGACTTTCACTTTTTTTAAGGCTTTAGCCTCACTACTTCTAGTGATTTTTACATTTATTTAGACATTTTCTAAACAAAACTTCAAATTCGCGGATTATTGGTTCTAATTAAACTTTTAAACACAAACTAATGAAATTTAAAAACTGTCTATATCTCTTCTCAGCGGCTGCTATTCTTTCTAGCTGCGGTGATGATGATAGTGAAACACCACAATTAACTATTCCTACGGAATATGTTTCTGCATCTTATACAGCTAATGTAACTGCTGAAAATATGGTGATTACAGAATTGGCCACTATGACTAGTGCGGCTAACGCTGCTGAATCCAATGCGCAGGGTGCTACTACTGTAGCGGCTATATCTTATCCAGCGAATTTATCTGCGGTAACCTTACCAAGCTACAGAACGTTGGTGACCGATTGGTTAGTAGAATTGGTAAATTCTGCCAATGATGATGATGGTTTCCAAAACCCTGGTTCAGGTAACACACCGGCAATGGGTGAAGAAGGTGGTCTTTTGGGTACTCGGCTATTAGACGAAAACGGCTTAGAGTTGGAGCAAATGGTTCAGAAAGGTTCTTTTGGAGCAGCATTATATAATCATGCCGTTAATGTAATCGAAAATGAGGATTTGACCGACCTGGGAACTATTGATAGGCTCGTAGAAATCCATGGTACTAGTCCTGCTTTCGATCCCGAGGAAACAACAGCAGCTGCTACCTATTCCCGAAGAAGATCACGGCAATCAACTGAGACCGGTGCCTTTTATGATATTGAAACTGCTTTAATTACTGCTAGAGCGGCGATTGAAGGTGGAAGAGCATTTGATGCTCAACGGGATCAAGCACTGGATGATTACCTTTTGGCGTGGGAAGAATCTAATTTTGCTACAGTAATTTATTACTGCCAGGCTACGATTAATCAAATTAACGCTGGTACGGCGATGGCCGAAGGTGAAATGAGGGATGCAGCGCTTGGTAATGCCATGCACGCTTACGCTGAAGGTGTAGGTTTTGCTCATGGTTTCAGACGTCTATCCAACAAAGTAATCACAGATGCGCAAATTGATCAAATACTAGCGGACCTTAAAGCGCCGGCAGGAGAGGTGCCTGAAAGTTTTGAGTTCCTCAATGACGCGAGTTTACTTAATGATCTTCGAGATATCATTGATTTAATTCAGGATATCTATGGATTTACTGATGCAGAAGTGACCTCTTTCTTCGAAAACGATCCAGCTTAAATGAATTTTGCACCCGGTCAATAACTTTGATCGGGCGTTTCACTTTTTATTAATAACCAATCACATGAAAAAGAACATAAATTTATTTTTGGTAATGACCCTGTTCTTTGCTATTTCATGTAGTGATGACGAGGGTAGTAGCGATAATTTAGGCTTTGATCGAGCTAATATGTTGCAAAGTGTAGCTGAAAATTTGATCATTCCTAACTTCGAAACATTGC
>JBCCSU010000234.1:0-7741 GCA_039199635.1 Bacteroidota bacterium
ACGGTGTTACTCAATACTTCAGCTATGACGCTGCCAATCGCCTAAGTAAAGTAAGCGATAATGACCGTAATCTACTTCAACACACCGAATACAAGTATCAAACTCAGAACTAATTGACACATGAAATCGCTTTGTATTAAAACATATCTCGTAATAATTTTTTTAATAACTGGGTTTGTAGGGTATTCCCAATTGATCCCTTTGGGACCTGTTATTAATGGCCCCAATACAGCCAATTTGAATGAAACAAAGATCTATACTGCGGATTTGGCATCAAATCATAGCTGGAACGTGCAAGGAGGAACGGTTATTAGCTACACCCTAGGGCTTAATGCTACTTGCCAGGTTAGATGGACTTCTGTTGGACAAGGTAGTGTAAGAATCTTTACTGAAACGGGTGTTTTTCCTGTCACAAGTTACAACGTCCAGGTTACAGGTAATACACCGCCTCCATCTCCTCCTGGAGTCCCCTCCCAGCCTTGGATTGTTTCAAACCCATCGTGTGGTCCAGGAGTTTTAAGAAGGGCAAACCCGCCAAATTCTGATATTCGATGGTATTGGCAAAACTCAAGTACCGGTAGTACTACCACCCTCGGGTACAGTCAGGAATACACCGCTAATTCTTCGGGAACCTATTATTTACGGGCAAGACGAATTTCTGATCAAGTTTGGAGTACAACCACGTCTGCAGGTATAGGTATCACGGTGAACCTTATACCTTCAACTCCTTCTGAACCGGCCATAACCTATCAATATGGTGGGGAAGCGCCAGGGGTGTGCTCTAATGGAGCTACTTTACAGAAACCTAATGAACCCTCGGGCATCACTTTTTATTGGCAAGGAACCAATTCCTCTGGGACCAGTACTGCAAACAGCTCGGACACTTATCAGGTAACGGGAACGGGCACTTATTATCTTAGAGCTAAGAGAGATAATAGTGATTGTTGGAGTACTAATTCCCGGACCATACCTATTTTTCTGGATGCCCCTTCTACGCCGGCTAGCCCAATTGCCACTGAGATCAATTGCTCCACAGTCCGCCTATCAAAGCCATCCAGTATAACTTCTTATTGGCAGGGAACTAATCAATATGGAACGGAAACCATTAATAATAATGACAACTATGATGTTACTAGCTCGGGCAGATACTATTTGAGAGTATATAATCACTTTAGTGATTGCTGGAGTTTAGCGTCCTATGTAGATGTTACTATCTCTCAACCGGCCATGCCAGCCTCTGTAGTTCCTAATATTCAATGCGAATTAGCTACACTCACCAAGCCCTCGAACACCGCAAACATTAGCTACTATTGGCAAACTTCGTCCAATGGCCAAGCGACGGGAGCGGTGAATTCTAACTCAGAATATACCATGAATGCTGATGGAACGATATTTCTCCGGGCTTTCTCCAATGACTGTTGGAGCCCCACCAGGGCTATACCAGTTAATGTCATTGAAGCGCCGGCAGATGTAGATATAAATACGGTTTACAGCTGTAATGATGCAGAGATACTGATAATGGGTGAGGCTGGTGTAGAATATAACCTGTATGAAAGTGCCACTGGAGGAAGTGCATTACCGAAAATGGAGGGGAACAATTGGCTTGTTGATGAAAACAAGACCTATTACCTCAGATCCAACTTTGATCCGCAGCTCTTAATTTGTGAGAATACTCAGCAAATTACAATTTCGGGATTGAATACATATTCTTCAGTGGAAGCCGGTAGTGATTTAGCGGCAATTGCTAACGGAACGACTGTCTCATTGACCGGAATGAATCCTACAGGAGGCGCTTGGTCCGGAACAGGCATCACTAACCCTTCTGCAAACCTGTTTGATCCTTCAGGACTGACTAGTGGCAATTATGTGATCAACTATATGTATACTAACCAGTTCGGCTGTAGCGCTACGGATAGTCGTACGATTAACTTAGTAGATTTTCCAAATATTACCGTTAAGGGTACGGAATATATAGCTCCCGGAGGGCAAGTAAAACTTAGTGTGCCTGACGAATATTTATCTTATCAGTGGTATAGAAATGACCTGGAATTGACTGGCGCTGTAACGAACGGATATAGCGTTACTAGGCCAGGGTCTTACAAAGTAAGGGTTACTTTGTCTGCGAATACGGTAACTACGGCGTCAGTAAATATTTCCCAGGCTCCTGAAATCACTGATAAAAACTTCATAAAGACCACGACCTTCAGAGTTGAGGGCGGTGACGTTCTTGAAAACATTTTTGATTTTTCACCTCATGAAATTGATGTCACAACTAGTTATTTTGATGGATTGGGTAGGCCTTCACAGACGGTAACAACAGGAGCATCTCCGTTAGGTTTGGATATTGTCTTACCTTTTGAATTCAGGTATGGCAGGGAATTAAAAGAATTCCTACCGTATGTACCTTGTTCTTCCGATGGACTTTACAAAGAGAATGCTCTCGACAGATACTACTATTCTCAGAGCGATCAATTCATTTTTTATCAGAATCAAGATGCTATTGCCAGTAGTCTTACTCCCTTTGCAGAGAAGGAATTAGAAAAATCTCCCTTGGGAAAACTATTAAAACAGGGCGCACCGGGTGATGACTGGCAGATTAAGTCGGGTAGTGCAATAGTTGACGATAATCATTTTGTGGAATACGTCTATTCGTCTAATAGCAATTCTGATATGATTCAAGAATGGGTTTATGATGGAGTAGAACTTAAGTTAGAAGCTTACTATCCTGAAGATGTTCTGGTTGAAAATACTACTATAGACGAAAATGATCACTTTATTAAGGAATACATTGACCTAAGGGGGCTTACTGTTTTGAAAAGAGTTCAGGTGGAGAAATGGGCCGATGAATGGGCTGATACCTATTATGTGTACGATGATCTTGGCAATTTACGCTATGTATTGCCCCCTGAAGGTGTTGAGGAGGTAAAGACTCTGGCTACCAGCTTCCCTTATGCTCCAAACCCTGATCTCCTGGCTCGTTGGGCTTTTCAGTACAAATACGACGGTCGTAAGCGGATGATCGAAAAGAAGGTACCCGGAGCTGAACCTATATTCATGATCTATGATAAGCGAGATAGGTTAGTACTGACTCAGGATGGTAATCAGCGTGTGGGTTCTAAAAACGAATGGACGTTCACGAAGTACGATGCACTGAACCGACCGATTCTTACCGGTATCATCGACAAAGGGGCGTCGACTGTGGATCAAATTCGAGGCGAGGCAGAGGCTATTTCGGTCTTTTTTGAAAATCGGGGAGGTACCGTACACGGCTATACCAATAATAGCTATCCCTCAGTGAGCAATGCTAATAACTATCTCACAGCCACCTACTACGATGACTACACCTTCCCCCACGCCGGTTCGTATACCTTCGTGGAAGAATTGGGAAACCCAGCAGCTTTTGGCCGGGTCAAAGGGCAGGTGACCGGCTCAAAAGTCAAGAATCTTGACGGAAGCAATACCTGGTTGGAAAGCGTGATGTATTACGACGACCGTTATCGCGTGGTTCAAACCCAAACCCAAACGTTACTGGGTGGGGTGGATCGGGTTTCCAACCGCTATGATTTCATCGGTCAATTGCTGGAAACAAAAACCACTCACAATACTACGAGAGTCTCTAGAACCTTTGACTACGACCACGCCGGGCGTCTTTTCAACACTTGGCATAGTATAGGGGATCAGGTGGAATGGACAGATCTTGCTAATATGACTCAAAATAGTGGTGTCTTAACCAAGACCTCCGGAGGTGGTAGCTGGAACGGAGGTGCGGCTTCAACGCAACGTATCCCCGCAGAAAGTAACGGTAGCCTTACCTTTCAAGCGAATGGAACAAATACGCATCGTATGATTGGGTTGTCAGTTTCTAATACCAATGCCAATTGGAATACGATTGACTATGCTCTGTATCTAAGAAATAATGGAACCATCCATGTCCGCGAAAATGGATCAAATAACCGGCTTAGCACCGCCCCGCCTTATCAGGACGGAGATGAATTTAAAATAGAACGCGTGGGTAACCAAATAAAATATTGGCACAATGGTACTCTTCTGCGGGAAGTAGCCAGTACCTCACAAGCTCTCCTAGCCGATGTATCCGTTCATACTCCTGGCCATGCACTTGGAAAGATATATTTGAGTTCTACTGGCAGTATCCTTCTGGCCCACAATGAATACAACGAACTGGGTGAACTCATTGAGAAAAACCTGCACTCGGAAGACCAGAGACAAACCTTTGAACAGAGTATCGACTACAGGTACAACATTCGCGGCTGGCTAAAGTCAATTAACAATGCGCAATTAGCAAATACCACAGATAATAATGACACCGACCAGGCTACAGATTATTGGGGTATGGAACTGGGATATAACCATGCACTTTCCGGAATAAGCGCCACCCCCACTTACAACGGCAACATCAGCGCGGTAAAATGGAGCGATAACTTGGGTCTCGGCGAGGCTACAAATGTGAAACAGTGCGCCTACGTATACACCTATGATCCCATGAACCGCATAAAAACGGCTGATCACCGGCAGTATACCAGTGCCTGGACCGCGAATAACCACTTCCAGCTTTCCGGTTTGACCTACGACCTGAACGGTAACATCGAATCACTCACCCGCAAAGACCAACAGGGTGTTAATATGGATATTCTAGCCTACACCTATTCCGGGAATCAGCTTTTGAGCGTAGGGGATACCGGATCAGACGAAGGCTTTAAAGACGGGACTAACGTAGGAGATGACTATCTTTATGATGACAACGGGAATATGACCCGGGACGAGAATAAAGATATCGGCACCATTACCTACAACCACCTGAACCTTCCTCAGCGAGTAGAAAAGGATGCGAACAACTACATCCTCTACACCTATGATGCCACTGGCATCAAATTGCGACAGGAAGTCTATGAAGCCGGAGCGCTCTCTAAAACCACCGACTACGTAGGTGAGTTCATTTACGAAAACAACGAGATCGCCCTCATCCAGCACGAGGAAGGACGCCTCGTTCCTACGCTCCCCGGACTTGATCCGGGGTCCCGATCTTTTGAGTACCAATACCACTTAAAAGACCACCTCGGCAATACACGGGTGACTTTTACTACGGCCCCTATGGAGTTGGAGTACCTGGCCACCATGGAAACTGAAGTGCGAGAAGACTAAGAGGCATTATTCAGTAACCTACCTGAAACCAGAACCGGATTTACTTCAGCATCCCATAGCCCCAACGAGGTGGCAAAACTGGATGTTACCCATCCGATTGGCCCTGCCTTAAGCTTGCAGGTGGGTGCAGGTGATATTATTCAGATGGAAGCCTATGCCCATTTTGAAACTAACAATTACTCAGGCAGTAATAGCCTGAGCAGTTTTGTGGCCGCTGTAGCGGGGGCTTTTGGTGGAATAAATGGTAGTACCATCGCTGCCGAACAATTTACCTTTGACGCGTTCAATAATGCGTATGGCACCATAGGTTTACAAGGCAATAGCAATAACACTGTTCCTGCGGCTTACTTGAACTACATATTATTCGATCAGAACATGGTGTACAAACAATCCGGTTTCAAACAAATTACCAGTGCTTCAAGTAACAATACAGTGTTGGTATCCTTTGATACCGATCTTGTGATTCCAGAGCCGGGTTTTATCTACTGTTTTGTCTCTTTTGAAAATGGTACCGGCCGAGTATTTTGGGATGACTTTAAGGTCACTCATGTGGAGCATCCGGTGATCCAGACGGATGATTACTATCCCTTTGGACTAACTTTTAACTCCTATGAAAGAATAACCGCAGAGCCCAATCGGTACAAGTTTACGGGTAAGGAAAGAATTGATGACCTTGAATTAGGGTGGGATGATTTTGGAGCAAGAATGTATGATCCAACTTTAGGAAGATGGAATCATATTGACCCTTTAGCTAATAAATATGATATGCACAGTCCTTACCACTATACATTAAACAATCCAATAAGATACATTGACCCTGATGGAATGCAAATTGAAGGGGTTACCAAGAAGGATGCTGAAAAGACCCATGAAGATTTAAACAGTATTTTAGCAGGTAAGCAGTTTGATGCACTAAGAGGTTTAATTACTCGATCAGGTAAAAAGGGGAATGGTAAGAAATTTAATAAAATTGATAGCGAAGCTTTGTCAGAAGCACTCGAAGGATTGGAAGGTGATGATTTAGCTTTGGCTCAAATTATTACAGGTGCTATTAATTCAGATGACGTACATAAAATTGAGTTTGCAAAATCTGATGGAGTACTTTCTTCTGATGGGAAAGAAGCGATAGGGTCACAGCTTCCAGCATATATCAATGTAGATGCAACAGTAGAGAAACACGGGGGTTTACCAACGAGTTTAGTAACAAATTTAGGAGGCAGTGGAATTACAACGAAAACGGAAACAGGCACTCATTCGGTGATTGTAGAAGATGGAGATCATAATGGAGATAGGTCTGTAACAACTGGACATGAACTTTTTGGTCACGGACGCTCATTAGGGCTAGGTAGAGAGGACTCTCAACATATTGATGCAGTGCGCACAGAAAATCTGATTTTGCGAGTGAAAGGGATGGGGAACCGCCAGAGAGATGGAACTAATCATGGGGACAGGACAAAAATTAAAAATCCTAAAGCACTACCTGATTTTAGATGAGTATGAAAAATATCTTTCTTTCAGCATTACTAGTTCTTTCTTTTACATCTTGTGCTCAAGAACAAAATGAAAATATTGAACGGATTAACTCTTTCATTGAGGATAACATTGAAATTAGCTCTTCTCAATTTGCTATCTATTTTCTAAGGGATAAGTATATTGTAATTACGCAATCGGGGGATGCTTTGATTGTTAATTATTTGTCTGAAAAATCAGGCTTTGAGAGTTCCGAACCTTACAAAGGGGAAATTTTACAGACTCTGTTTACGAAGAAGTTTTTAGGCTCTACTTTTCAAGTGGTGTATATGGATGACCAGTTTAAAAGTTCGTGTGTTGGCTCTTTAATGTATTTTTCTGTTTATGATTCTGACCGAGTAGTATCAGAGTTTTTACTGCCATCAATCCTTTTATGTGATGCGCAAGAGGTAGACTACCCAATTTCCAATGAGTTACTAACTGAGCTTTACAAACTTGTTGACTCTAGGTGGGCAAAGAAATAACTGAGCCAACTTTTTTTGCATAACGAGAACATTAATAAAGTCCTGCTTTCGGCAGGGTTTATCTTATGAAGTAAGAATAAAGAGCTAGGATCAGGAAGAAAGCGGATATGATCAAGTGCGGTATTTTAGTTGAATCATTTTGCCCTTTAATCACAACTAATTTTGCAACTTTTTTAACACTCCAGAGAAGTAGTCTTCCTGAGTAGAAAGGAATAAACAACAATAGTGTTGATAAAAATACATCAGCGATCAGAGCAGCTAAAAGACAAGAGATTAGTATTTGGATTAGTACCATTAAAGCCTCTTGTGACAGAATAACCGAACTTATTGGCTGACTGTAGGCCACTGCATACAAAGCAATGATAGCTAGAAAAAGCAGTATCATCCCCAAAGCAATCCACATCGATATTTTAAATCCTTTTTTTATCAAGTCCCTAAAAACTTCTTTGAGTTTAGAGAAGGAGATCATCCCAAGTGCGACTATAGATAAAGTTCCCATTCCAGCAAATGAAAGGTGCGTAGTATCAGGATCATCAGGCCCCCATGTATTAAGTATAAGCGATCCAAGAAGTATGAAGCCAAAACCT
>JBCCSU010000235.1:0-7625 GCA_039199635.1 Bacteroidota bacterium
CTGAGATCTGGGAGCGGTGCATTCAAAATTTAGTGCAATTTGAATCTTGTCACTTTGTAAACGGTGCTTTTTCAAAGCGTTTTGCCGCTATTTCGTCTAATTTAGGTAGGCAGAGCTCTTGCATTGAGGTGCCTGAAGGTGAAGTCGTTGACGTAGAGTCGGTCCTGATCCCGGAATCCTGCGAGCTTATCGCTATGACTCAAAATGAAACCAGTACCGGTGCGGCCCACACATTAACAGACGTAATTAAGATAAGAGAGGGCTTCCATGATCAAATTTTGGCGTTAGATATTGTGTCCTGTGTACCGTATGTAAATATCGACTACTCCAAAGTGGATACGGCTTACTTTTCAGTGCAGAAGTGTTTTGGGCTACCGGCCGGTTTAGGTGTTTGGATCGTCAACGATCGTTGCCTCAATAGAGCCGAAGAATTATTAAATCAAGGGTTATCCATTGGCTCTTACCATTCACTGCCTGAATTGTTAGTAAAATCCGAAAAACATCAAACTCCCGAAACACCCAATGTACTGGGAATCTACCTACTCGGTAAGGTAGCAGAAGACATGCTGAACAAAGGCATTGATATGATCAGAAGGGAAACTGACTATAAAGCAGCCGTCCTTTACAACGCCATTGAAAAAAGCCCCATACTCAGTCCTTTTGTAGAACGAAGCATCAATAGATCAAAGACTACTATTGTTGCCAAATGTTCGGTTGACAGCGGTTCCATCATCGGTAAATTGGCAGAAAAAGGCATGATCATCGGCGGTGGATACAGCACGAATAAAAAGGAGCATATAAGAATTGCCAACTTTCCTACACACTCGAAGGAGCACATCGAATATTTAGCCGACGAACTAGTAAAGATTACTGAATAACTACGGGCTGTCGATGTCCTCTCTTCGTTATTCGTGAATGATCAATCAAGCGGTCGAAGGAAAAGGTGCCATTTGGTGTACTAAAGTAGCCTTCGTGGCAAACGAATATTTAGTTGTTCCCTAGCAATGAATAACTACAACAAAATCAAGGCGGATGGTCTTGGATTAATTAACTTTGCAGCAAATTTCAAATAGACCATGGAGCCGTTCAAAAACATTCTTATTGGGCTGGATACATCTGAGTTAGACAGTACGCTGGTAAGGTATGCCGCATTCTTATCAGATCATTCATCTACTGAAAAAGTGATGTTTGTTAATCTGATTCGAAATTTGAACATTCCTTCAGACGTAAGAAAAGAATTTCCCCAGATGGAGCAAAATGCTATTGCCGAGCGTCTGGAAGAGATCAAGAAAACGGTCAAAGAAAATTTTAAACCAAAGAAAAAGGTAGATATTTCTTTTACTGTTGAAAAAGGGCAGCCACCCAGAATGTTGGTTTTGGCCAATAAGTTCGATGCAGACGTAATCATAGTAGGTCAAAAGAAAACATTGCCTGGTCAGGCCGGTACCACCATGCGCCTGGCGCGGAGGGCGATATGTAACCTACTCATAGTTCCGGAAACGGTAAAAATGGTTGAACCTAAAGCTGAAAAGCTGCTGGTGCCGATTGATTTTTCTTCCTATTCCAAATTAGCCTTGGAACAAACCATAGATTTTGCACTCAAAACCCCAAGTGTGAAGAGTATCGTTTGCCAAAATGTATATTCTGTACCGGTGGGCTATCATTACACTGGAAAATCCTTCGAGGAATTTGGCGAACTAATGCTTAAACACGCAAAAGAGAACTTTAAAAAATTTATAAAAAAAATAGATACCCAAGGCTACCAGATAGAAGAGGTTTATTCTTTAGACGTAAACGACAACTTGGCCAGTGATATTTATGACCTGGCTGATAAAATCCATCCTGATTTTATCTTTATTGGCGCTAAAGGACGGACTGCGGCAGCGGCTCTCTTTCTAGGAAGTCTGGCCGAACAAATGGTGAACGATAAGATGAACCACCCGCTTTTAATAACGCGCTATAAAGGTAAAAGTGCAGGATTGATTGAAACTTTCCGCGAACTATAAAATAGCGTACCAAATAATAAAAGCTTAGTGAATTGCTTTTAGGGTATAGTTATTGTTACAACCACAATATTATTAACGTTAGTAAAGGATAAACCCGTATGACTATGCACCACAAAATCTTTCTTAGTTTATGCCTTCTATTCATTACCTCATTGACTCTCACTGCAAGTGCCCAGGAGGCGCTGAAAGCCAGACCCAGTCCTACATCTATTGAGTCTATTAAGTATAAGGATACTTATGTTAAGGTTACATATTGCCAGCCGCATAAGAAAGGCCGTCTGATATTCGGTGAGCTTGTCCCCTATGGTAAGGTTTGGCGCACTGGGGCTAACGAAGCCACCGAAATTACCCTCACTGATGCCATTTTGATCAATACAGATACACTCAAAGCAGGAACTTATTCTATCTTTTCTATTCCACAACCCAACGAATGGACTATTATATTTAATAGCGAGCTAGGACAGTGGGGAGCTTATAATTATGTAGAACGCTCTGATGTATTGCGCATTAAAGTAAAGACTCAACCGATTGAAAAAGCTATTTGGGAACCTTTTACCATCGCTTTTGAACAGGTAAATGAAAAAGCTAATCTAAATATGATGTGGGACCAAACGATGGTTTCTATACCTATAACATTCATAGAGAGGTAACTTCCTATATTCAAATAAAAGTCACGAGATATTTGTTTGGTAGATCGTGTTGCTGCTAGCCCGTTAGATAAAAGAGGTTTACATCTTAAAAATCTTTATTTGCATGACGATCATTCTAATGGATCGAACCCCGGTTAATGTTTATGCAGGTAAGGCTTACAACCACATTGAGACCAATCAGCCACCAAGTATAAAGGAGTTTGAAAGATCACATGAGTGCCAACGGCCAAATTCCTTGATCAAAACTGACGTTGGCCTTAAACGAAAATGGTACAATTCGTCAACTTCTTGAAAGCTCTGATAACCAAGGAGTAATATAAGACGGTAGCCTTTGATGGGCTCTGCAAAAAAAATGAATAAAATTAAAATGGTATTTATTACTACTTAATATTCATTTCATCTAATATCCAAAGTGAAGATTATAAATATTGACTTTTCAAGCTCTTAACGTATTATATCAGAAGTTTTTACGAGCCCAGCTTCCTCTTTGATTATTAATTATTTACGCTATATTGTGATATTGGATTCAGCAGAATGCATACACAATGTGGTCTGATTGATGTCTAATGTCAAAAAGACATCAATCAAATTTTTAAGATAAAACATCAATCAATTAGATTCTTATGCTTGAAAAAGTCTTTAATGTTGGCATCACAGATCATCAACCTAAATACTTACAGCAAAAAATACTACTGACCAACCAGATATCGCTGATCATAGCATTTTTTGTTGCCTTACCCTTTGTAATTATTAGTTTTTTATATTTTAAGCCGTTGGTCATTTATCCCACACTCGGCTTTTTGATTTGTAGCCTTGTGGTTCTTATCAACTATCTAAATGTTAACTTCCTGGCGAGACTAACCATATCAGTTGTCCCTTTTTTCCTGGCAGCTATTTATAACGCTTACTTAAGTCAACCGGGAGAAACAGCAATTTTAGCCGTAAGTGTGATACAGCTAAGCTTTATGCTCATACCCTTTCTAGTTATTGATATGCGGGAATGGTTCTTTCTAAGTGCGGTTTTTCTTGTTTTAACCTCCTGGTTTGTTTTCTGCAACCAATGGGCGAATGATTTCTTTCATATTGAACTTGATAATACACCACTAAAGCAGGGTTTTCTATTTTATCTTTCGCTAGCCATCAGTGCCTTCACTTCCGCTACCTGTATACTTACTGTATTAGTACAAGTCATGAAATCAGATAAAGCCAATGCCTCTTTAATGATGGATATGGAAGATAAAGCCAGCTTACTGAAAGAATCGGAAGGAGCGCTAAAAGAGAAGCTCAATCAGATAGATATTGCCAAAAAAGAAGATAACAAGCGGAATTGGGCTACTGAAGGCGTGGCCAAGTTCAGTGAAATTCTCAGATCTAATCAAAATAACATTAGCGCCTTAAGTGATGAAATTATATTTAACCTGGTAAAATATCTGGATGCCAATCAGGGTGGACTTTTTATGATCAATAAAGAAGATAATGAAGAGTTTCTGGAGCTAAAAGCATGTTACGCCTGGAGTAGAAAGAAATTTCTGGAAAAGAAAATAGAAAAAGGTCAGGGTCTAATAGGGCAAAGCTGGATAGAAGGAGATTACATCTATATGACTGATCTCCCGGAGGATTATATAAATATAACTTCTGGGTTAGGTGAAGCTATTCCAAAGTCATTACTTATAGTACCGCTTCAGGTTAATGAGCAGATTTACGGTGTGGTGGAAATAGCTTCTTTTAATGAGTTCGAGGACTACCAAATAGACTTTATCCAAAAGGTAGGAGAAAATATTGCCTCTACCTTTTCATCCGTCCAAGTGAATGAGCGAACCAAAACATTGCTAGAACAGTCTCAACAACAGGCTGAGGAAATGCGCGCCCAGGAAGAGGAGATGCGCCAGAATATGGAAGAAATGCAGGCTACTCAGGAGGAAATGGAGAGAATTAAACAAGAGCAAGAAGTGAAAATTTCCCACTTGAACGATGAGCACGAAAAAAATTCTAAAAAGTATCGAATGCTCTCTTTAGTTGCCAATCACACCGATAACTCGGTCATTATTACTGACCCTAACGGTTTAATAGAATATGTAAATAGCGGATTTGAGAAACTTACGCAATTCACCTTAGACGAGGTAAAGGGAAAAAAACCTGGTAGTTTTCTTCAGGGAAAAGATACTAACCCAGCAACTGTCAGGCGCATACGTGAGCGTATAAACGCAAAAAAACCTTTCTATGAAGAAATTTTAAACTATGATAAAAAAGGCCGGGAATATTGGATTTCTCTCTCTATTAACCCTGTTTTTGAACAAACCGAGCTCATAAATTATGTTTCTGTACAAGCAGACATTACTGAAACCAAACAAAGGGCTTTGGATCAACAAAGCCAGGTGGAAGCTGTAGGCAGAAATCTTGCTACCATAGAATTTGATCTTAATGGAAATATCCAGGATGCCAACAAATTGTTTTTAACCACTATGGGATACAGTTTGGAAGAGGTGAAAGGAAAGCATCACAAAATGTTCATGAAGAAAGAGAATTTAAACGCTCAATACGATCAGATGTGGGAAGACCTGAGAAATGGAGAAACGCAAGAAGGTGAGTTTGAAAGAATTGATAATGCTGGCAACACGGTATGGTTAAAAAGTAGTTATACACCCATACTTGATTTGATAGGTAAACCTTACAAGATCATCAAATACGCACAAGATATCACTGCTAGTAAGAAGATTGCACTTGACTTTGATTCGCAAATGAAAGCGATCAGTAGAAATCATGTTATCATTGAGTTCGATTTAGATGGTAATATACTAGATGCTAATCATAGGTTTCTTACGTCAATGGGCTATACACTAGATGAAATTAAAGGAAAGCATCATAGTATGTTTGTTTTCGAGGATGATCTTGGCCCTGATTACGACAAGTTGTGGGAAGAACTACGAAAAGGCAAACCACAGGCCAATGATTTTAAAAGAAAAGCCAAAAATAAAGACGTTGTTTGGTTAAAGAGTACGTACACCCCTATCGTTAATTTAGCGAACGAACCCTATAAAATCATAAAGTATGCTATTGACATTACTAATAGCAAAAAAGAGACCTTAAATTACCAAAGCCAGCTTGAAGCCATCAATAGAAATTATGCAGTTATAGAATTTGATCTAGCAGGAAAAGTATTGAGCGCTAATGAAGTCTTCTTAGAAACCATGGAGTATGAAAAAAATGAAGTTGTAGGAAAGCATCACAGCATCTTTGTATTTGAGCAGGATCAAAATTCAAGCTATGAAAGGATGTGGGAAAACTTAAACAAAGGGATTCCACAATCCAGGGATTTTAGGCGGAAGTCAAAATCAGGAAAAACCATCTGGCTCAAAAGTATTTATACGCCCATTCTCGACCTTAAAGATAAGCCTTATAAGATAGTGAAGTATGCTCAAAATATTACCGAAGGTAAAAAGCTGGAGCTGGATTTTGAAAGTCAGATGAAAGCTATTAACAGATCTAACAGCATCATCGAATTTACTACTGAAGGCATCATTCAACATGCCAACCCTAATTTTTTAAAATTAATGGGTTATAAACTGAATGAAATTGTAGGAAAACATCACCGAATATTCTGTGATCCTGAATCCACGAGCAAAGAAGAGTACAAACAGTTTTGGGAGAAATTAAGAAACGGAGAATTTATACATAGTGAGTTTAAGAGATTGACCAAAGATGGGTCTGAAGTTAATCTCAAAGCCACTTATACTCCTATAATTAATGAAGATGGTAAACCCTATAAAATCATCAAATTCGCCAGTGAAATTGAAGTGATGGCCGGCGCAACGAATTAAGCAAATACTTAGTTACATATACTTGTATGATCAATTTAAAAGAAACAAAGAGAATTAAAGAAGAGCTTAATGTTCATCCAGAGAAATACCAGGAGATCATAAATTCTACGCCACTAGCCATTTGCATTACTAACCTGCAAGCAAACTTTGTAGCTGTCAATGATAATTATGTTAAACTCTATGGTTATTCAAGAGAAGAGCTCATAGGTAATCCATTTACGGTTGTACTTCCGGAGGCCAATAAAGCTGCTTTAAAAGGATATCATGATCGCTTCTTCGCGGATAAATATGAGATCATAAGAAAATGGATCGTAAAAAATAAATCAGGACAGCTTATGGAAATATATGCCGATGCAGGATACAATGATAAGATTGAAAATCAACCTAATAAGGTTACCCTCATTCAATTTATGAAAAATGTAGATAGTCTCCCCGAAGAAGATGGTTTTGCCCACACCTCAGTTTAGTAAGTAAAGCCGTCGATATGTATTCTTCGATTGCCTGAATTTGACACAACTTAAGGCAAAAAGTTCACTTTTCCAGTCCAGACCGATTGATCCTAGGAATCCAGCCATCTTTTAAAGTCATTTACGCGGTCTCTACTCACAATTACTTCGGTATTGTCCGGGCTTAGTTTCAGTAACAGTCTACTGTTAAAATAAGTGTGAATCTCAACGATACTGGTTGATTTTATTAAATATTGACGGTTAACTCTAAAAAAATCTAATGGGTTAACCTTATCTACTAAATGATCCAGCGAGTGATCTATAGGTAAGTGTTGTGCACTACCGGTATGAATATAACACTGGCCTGCACGGGAGTAAAAAAAGTTGATATCCTCCATTAAAAGGTTTTTGTACTGCTCTCCTATTTTGATCAGAAACCGCTTTTGATATTCATTCGTGATGATCTTGCGTACCGTTTGCAGTTGATGACCTTTTTTACCTATGTTCTTGACAGATAACGCCATGAATTTATTCAATGCATCGATCAAGGCACGCTTTTCGATCGGCTTTAGTAAGTAATCAATACTATTGTACTTAAAAGCTTTGATGGCATATTCATCATAGGCCGTTGTAAAAATGATGGATGAAGTTACCGTAACACTTCCTAAAAAATCAAAAGCTGATCCGTCACCCAGTTGGATATCC
>JBCCSU010000236.1:0-7601 GCA_039199635.1 Bacteroidota bacterium
GAAGCAGCAATTTTAACTGCTGCTTCATTTAGTAAATTTGCTAAATCTGCTCCTGTAAAACCTGGTGTTCTTCTTGCAATACTTTCAAGCGTTAAATCCTCTTGAAGTTTCTTATTTCTTGAATGAACTTCCAATATTGATAGTCTTCCCTTGATATCGGGTGCATCTACAGTTACCTGCCTATCAAATCTTCCAGGTCTCAGCAAAGCGGAATCCAGTACATCAGGACGGTTAGTGGCGGCTAATATGATAACACCTGAATCTGTAGAGAAGCCGTCCATTTCCACCAACAGTGAATTCAGTGTGTTTTCTCTTTCATCATTCGAGCCAGGCATTTGACCTTTTCCTCTACTGCGGCCTATGGCATCAATCTCATCAATGAACACTATACATGGGGCTTTTTCTTTTGCTTGTTTGAATAGATCTCTTACCCGAGCGGCACCCACACCCACAAACATTTCTACGAAATCTGATCCAGATAGTGTAAAGAAGGGAACACCAGCCTCACCAGCTACAGCTTTAGCTAATAATGTTTTCCCCGTTCCGGGAGGGCCCACCAGGAGCGCACCTTTCGGTATTTTTCCACCCAACTTGGTGAATTTGCCTGGGTTTTTCAGGAAATCAACTATCTCTTTAACCTCTTCTTTTGCCTCATCAAGCCCAGCTACGTTGCCAAACGTGATTTTTACCTTATTCTCAGCATCAAAAAGTGCCGCCTTAGACTTACCAATATTAAAAATTTGTCCGCCAGGACCACCACCTCCGGTCATCCTTCTCATTAAGAACCAAAACCCAAAAAGAATTAGCGCAAGAAAGCCCCACTGCCAAAAAATGCTGGTAAAATCTGACCGATCATCATATTCTAGAGAGACTTGCTGTTCTCTTGGTAAATTTTCATTCCAATCATCAAAGTCGTTTTCGAATTTAGCCACATCACCAAACTTGCATTTAAAATGAGGCCCTCCACCTACACCAAATGTATTCTTGGACTCAAGCTCAGATCTATATTTGGCATTCTCCAGTGCCTCTGTTTTTAATGTGATTTCTACATAATTTTGGTTTCTTATCAAGACAACTCTTCTCAAGTCATTACTTAATAGCATATTTTCTAGTCTGTTGCTAGAAACTACAGGTAATGAATTGGAGCCGTTGAAATAGGTTACCCCAAATATCAACGCTATCAAAATAGCTATGATCCAAATCTGATAGTTTGGTTTGGGTGATTTGGGTATTATTTTCTTCTTATCTGGCATCTTCCTCTACTGAAATTAATCTCTTGTTAAACGGCCTAAACTACTTTATGTTCCTGGATCAAGCGGTTTCCTCGTAGGAATGAACAAGTGCATCCCCCCAAAGAGTTTCAAGTCCGTAAAATTGGCGTGTTTCTTTTTTAAAAATGTGCGCTACCACATTCACATAATCCATTAACATCCATTCCTTATTTTCTCTGCCTTCTTGATGCCAGGGATTTTCATCTGTCTCTTTAATTACCTGTTCATCTACAGATTCGGCTATTGCATCAATTTGTGTATCAGAAGAACCGGTACATAACACAAAAAAATCAGCTACAGCATTTTTAACATTTCTTAAATCCATCAGCACGATGTCCGAAGCTTTTTTTTCCTGCATTCCCCTAACTACCGCCTGACTTAACTTTTCGGAAGGTGTTAAACTGGTATTTACATCCATTAAGTATCTTTGGTTGTATCCGTCAAAACTACATAAATTAGTTGTATAAAATTCTTGCCAAAACTTTAATTGTGGGTAAAAAGGTAGTGTATCTGCCATCTTGTCACTCTACTAATGACATAGCCCGTAACTTAGTCAAGAATGCAAATGTGATTGAAGGCACCTTAGTCATTACTAATGACCAGACCGCGGGTCGTGGTCAAATAGGTAATTCGTGGGAGTCTGAGCCACAGAAAAACCTTACTTTCTCGCTGGTGCTTCGGCCCAGGTTCATTCGTTTAGATCAACAATTTCAAATGACCATGTGTACCTCCTTAGGCATAGTGGATTACCTGAATAACATTAAACAAGGGTTCGAGGTGAAATGGCCCAACGATATCTACTTTGGCACACAGAAGGTGGCCGGTATACTCATCCAAAATTTAGTCAATAGGGGTAGTGTAGAAAATTCAATCATAGGAGTAGGTCTAAATGTGAATCAGCAAGAGTTTAGCTATTCTCACGCCGTTTCTCTTAGTTCGATATTGGGAAAGGAGCTTTCCTTGCCTGCTGTGTTGGAGGAGTTATGTCAAAGCATTGAACGAAGATATTTACAATTAAAATCAGGTCGGGCACATCGAATAAAACAGGACTATTTACAAAACTTATTGGGGTTTAACCATGAAAGAACTTTTTTAGGGGAAACCCATTTTAGAGGAGTAATTATAGATGTATTAGATTCAGGTCAGCTTATTGTTAATCAAGATAACGAACAGAGAGCCTATAATTTCAAGGAGATCCAATTTCAGTTTTAGTACTGATTCCAATGCTTTGCTAGAGTTTTAGAATTATAATTTAAATGCCTATGCCTTACCACTTATGGAAAGAATAGGTCTTTAGGTCATTACGTTGTTTGTTTTATGCCAGGCCTGAACCAAATTACACTAACATGAGACTTAAACATATGATCAAATCAATTCAGAATTTTCTTTTCACGGCGGCTGCAGGCCTATTGTTTTTTACTAATCTTCAGGGTCAGACCCTAGACATGAAACTTCTCGAGGGAATGAAACCTAGAAGTATTGGTCCTGCTGGTATGAGTGGCCGAGTCACCGCAATAGATGCTGGGCATTTAAACCCTAATCTTATCTACGTAGGTACAGCTTCAGGCGGCCTTTGGAAATCAGAGAGCGGAGGAATAGACTGGGAACCTATATTTGACGAGAAGAAAATACTTTCTATCGGGGCTGTGGCTATACAGCAAGATAATCCGGATGTGGTATGGGCTGGGACAGGTGAAGGTAATCCGAGGAATAGCTTAAATGGAGGTTATGGTCTGTACAAGAGTCTTGATGCCGGTAAAACATGGCAGCTAGTAGGCCTAGAGAAAACCAGGAATATCCACCGAATAGTCATTAATAAAGATAATCCGGATATTGTCTACGTAGGAGCTATTGGATCGCCTTGGGGAGAACATCCTGAGCGAGGTGTTTTCAAAACCACTGATGGAGGTAAAAGCTGGAAAAAAATTCTCTTTGTCGATAATAGAACTGGCGTTGCAGATCTTGTGATAGATCCAACGAATTCAAATAAGTTATTTGCTGCTATGTGGGAACACCGCCGAAAGCCCTGGACTTTTAATTCCGGTGGCCCGGGCTCAGGCTTGTATGTGACTGTTGATGGTGGAGAAAATTGGAAAAAAATTACCGAAGATGATGGTTTTCCGAAAGGAGATCTCGGAAGAATTGGGCTAGCCGTTGCAAAAAGTAATCCCAAGCGAGTTTATGCATTGGTAGAATCAAAGAAAAATGCCTTTTACCGATCAGATGACGGGGGTTATAACTGGAAAAAAGTAAACGATAAAAGTAGTCAGATAGGTAACCGCCCCTTTTACTATTCGGATATTTTTGTCGATCCGCAGAATGAGAATCGTATTTATACCGTTTTTACCTACGTAAACGTCAGTGAGGATGCCGGTAAGTCGTTTAAACAGCTAATGCCGGCTTACGGTGCCAACAACGGAGTTCATCCCGATCATCATGCCTGGTGGATCAGTCCTGAAGACCCTGATTTTATGATCGAAGGAAATGACGGCGGGCTAAACATTACGCGTGATAGAGGTAAATCATGGCGATTCGTGGAAAACTTACCTTTAGCGCAGTTCTATCATATTAATGTAGACATGGAGTATCCGTACAATGTGTACGGTGGCATGCAGGACAATGGTTCGTGGGGAGGACCGGCTTATGTTTGGAAATCGCAGGGAATTCGGAATTCTTACTGGCAGGAGCTATCATTTGGAGATGGTTTTGATGTTATCCCGGATCCGGATGATTCGCGTTACGGTTACTCTATGTCCCAGCAAGGTTATGTGGTGAGATATGATAGAGAAACAGGTCATACCCGTATTGTTAGGCCTACCCACCCTGATCCGGATATGCGGCTACGATTTAACTGGAATGCTGCCATAGCTCAAGACCCGTTTAATAATTCTAAGGTATACTTTGGTAGCCAGTTTGTGCACGAGAGTACCGATAAGGGGGCTACCTGGTCCATAATATCACCAGACCTTACTACCAACGATCCTGAGAAGCAAAAACAAGATAAGAGCGGTGGGCTAACTATGGATGCCACCGGGGCTGAAAATAACACCACCATTTTAGTGGTGGAACCAAGTCCACTGGAGAAAGGGTTACTATGGGTAGGTACAGATGATGGCCTGATACAGATCACCAGAGATGGGGGTGAATCATGGGCTAACTTAACAGCTAATATTTCCGGGATGCCTTCGGCCGGCTGGGTAGCTCAGATCAAGGCATCTTCTTACAATGCTGGAGAAGCCTTTGCCGTGGTAAATAATTACAGAAATTTCGATTTTAAGCCTTATTTGTTCCACACTTCGGATTACGGTAAAACCTGGAAAAATTTGGTTAATGAAAACCAGGTATGGACATATACTTTATCATTTGTGCAAGATTCGGTAGAGCCTAACTTAATGTTCTTAGGCTCTGACGGTGGATTATATGTAAGTATTGATGCCGGAAAGAATTGGACCAGGTGGGGTGAAGGATACCCTAACGTATCTACTGCAGATTTAGTCATTCATCCTAGAGAACACGATTTGGTTATTGGAACCTACGGCCGAGCAGCTTATGTAATTGATGATATCAGGCCACTCAGAGAACTCGCCAAAAATGGTAGTGCCACCCTTAAAAAGCAAGTAGTACTTTTTGATGCTCCTGATGCATTCATTACCCTAAATCAGCAGCCTTCGGGTACTCGATTTGGTGCAGATGCCATTTATAATGGCGAGAATAGGAGAAGAGGCGCAATGCTTACTTATGTCGTAAATAAACCAGAGGACAAAAAAGAGGTGCAAAAAGAAGAATCAGACAAAAAAGGTAAGAAGAAGAAAAGAAAAGCCTCCGAGCCTGAGTCCAAACCTAAAGATGACGCCGTTAATGAAGCAGATAAAATAAGCTATGATTCGTTGACACTTGAGGTTTTCAATAGCAACGGAAGTTTGATTCGAACCATAAAAAGAAAGGCACCCAAAGAAGATGGGTTGCAAAGAATGTATTGGCGTTTGAATGAAAAAGGTAGACGCGGTCCCACTCGCAGAAAAATAAAAACAGGCGCTGCGGAACCTGGCGGAGTTACTGTTTTACCGGGCAGGTACAAGCTGAAGCTTACTTTCGGAGAAATGAGCGATTCCACCATGATCAATGTTCGTTTTGACCCAAGAGTGGAAATGAGTAACGCTACTCTATCTAGTAAACGTGATATGTTGAAAAGGATTGAGAACGGCCGAGGACTGGCCGGAGAGGCTATGCAGCAATTGGTGGAATCAAAGGATATAGCCAATGAGTATCTGAAAAAAATGAAACAAAAGGATAAAGAGGGCTTCAAAGAATTAATAGATAAAGCAAAAGCAGTTAAGGACTCTATCGAGCAGTTGATGATACCGTTTGTGGGAGCAGATAATAGTAAAAAACAGGGTATAATCCGTTCACCCGAACCTTCAATATCCGGGCGGTTTGGCAGCGCTGGTTCATATGTTAGTTCTTCACTTCAGCCACCTGGTGCCACTGAAATTAGACTGGTAGAACAAGCGGAAGCGAAGCTCAAAGAAGCTATCGATGCGGTAAACAGTTTTTTCAAAAATGATTGGTCGCAATTTAGATCCGAAGTGGAAAATGTGGATCTATCTCCTTTCAAAGAATATGAACCTCTAGAAAACAAATAATATGACTTTAAGAAATCTCACCCTTATATCAATATTTATTCTGGGTGCCGGTGCGGTATTCGCTCAAAACAAAGATTCGGTTTTTGTCAGGCAGAATTACGAGAAAGCAGAATATGATATTCCTATGCGAGACGGAACGAAACTGCATACTACTGTATACACCCCTAAGGATAAGAGCAAAAAATATCCCTTTTTGATACAACGAACACCGTATAGTTCAAGGCCCTATGGCGAAGGAAAAATGCGCAACTCTATCGGTCCGTCTCCTTATCTTATGCGGGATTTATTTATTATAGTTTATCAAGATGTTCGTGGTCGCTGGATGTCAGAGGGGGACTTTGACAATATGAGGCCACATATTCCGGGTAACAATAAAAGAAAGAAAGACGAGATTGATGAAAGTTCGGATACCTTCGATACAATAGAGTGGTTGTTAAAGAATATTAAGGGTAATAACGGTAAAGTAGGGCAGTGGGGCATATCTTATCCTGGCTTCTACACAGCAGCGGCGCTTCCTGAGGCTCATCCGGCTCTGGTAGCATCCTCTCCACAAGCTCCTATATCTGATTTTTTCTTCGATGATTTTCATCATATGGGTGCTTTCTTGCAAAGTTATTTGGCGGCTTATCCTGTTTTCGGATATCAGTCTGAACCCACTTCAGAAAGTTGGTATAATGATAAGTGGGGACCCATGTACGAATTAGCCGATACAAAGGATGGCTATACTTACGGTTTGGAATTGGGACCTTTGAAAAATGTAACCGAGAAGCTGCTAAAGGATAATTTTTTCTGGCAGCAAACTGTGGAACATCCTAACTATGATGAATTCTGGCAAAAGCGAAGTATTCTACCGCATCTGTCCGGCATTGATCATGCTGTGATGACTGTAGGAGGTTGGTTTGATGCTGAAGATCTTTATGGACCTCTGAATATCTACAAAACGGTAGAGGCTAATAACCCTAAGGCTCAAAATACAATAGTGATAGGGCCGTGGAGTCATGGTGACTGGGCCAGAGAGCGTGGATATCAAGCGGTAAATCACATTTATTTTGGAGATAGTATTTCTACATTCTATCAAAAAAATATTGAGAAGCCCTTTTTTAAGTATCACTTGAAAGGAGACGGTAACCTTGATCTGCCCGAGGCTTACATGTTTGATACTGGTGTTAACAAATGGAAGAAGTTTGATGTATGGCCACCTCAAAGCATTGAACCTGTAAAGCTAAGGTTCGCCGAAAATGGTAAGCTACTTATCAACGAAAGTGTTGATGAACAAACGACATTTTCGTATCTCAGTGATCCTTCTAAGCCGGTACCGTATGTTTCTGAAACGGAACCCTTAACCTTTACACCGCGTAGGTTCATGACGGATGACCAACGACACGCTAGTAAAAGACCGGATGTGCTCACATTTCAAACGGAACCTTTGGAGGAGGATATGGTGCTGGCCGGGGAGATCGTGGCCAGGCTAAGGGTAGCGCTATCAAGTACAGATGCTGATTTTATTGTCAAACTTATTGATGTCAATGGACCGGACACTAAACCCACCAAGATTACTCCTAATCATATTGTAATGCCAGGCTATCAGCAGTTGGTTAGAAGTGAAGTTTTTAGAGGCAGGTTTAGAAATAGCTTTGCTGAACCGGAACCGTTTACACCTGGGGAGATTGAAGAAGTGAATTTCCCC
>JBCCSU010000237.1:0-7523 GCA_039199635.1 Bacteroidota bacterium
GATATATGTCTGTTAGTCAGGAATTTTGGTTGATTAATCAGAAAAAGTAAGTTTCTATTGTCTAGTAGTTTACCTTCGAAGTTTGAAAGTTATAAACGTTATCTATTCAAGGTAAATTATAGTATCTTTATTATATTGGCTTAAAGTGTTTTGTCCATGAGGTCTCCTATCCTATTATCCGTTCTCATCGTCTTTTTATTATCAGCTTCTTTCAAGTCTTACGGGCAATGTGGCTGTGATCATACTATCAACCCAGGTGGTTTTGGCATAACATTCGATGGCAATGCCCGAGGTGTTCAACCTGGTGACGTGATCTGTATTAATACCGGGTTTAGAGAAAAAATTACTTTTCGAAATATAAGGGGTACAGCCAACAATCCTGTAGTAGTTAAAAACTGCGGAGGCCTTGTAGAAATAGGTGGATCCAACGTGGGTAATGCTATGATATTTTCGGCGAGTAGATATTTTAAAGTGACTGGTACCGGAGACCCATCCGTTGAGTACGGTATAAAAATAATCGGGTCTAGAACTGGCTCACAAGGGTTACTTTGTGTGAATAAGAGTTCGGATATGGAGATCGAAAATATGGAAATTACTGCGGCCGGTTTTGCAGGAATTATGATTAAGGATGACCCAAAATGCTCCGATCGAAGTTTTGAACGGCCGGCATTCACCATGTATAATGTTTCCATTCATGATAATTACATTCATGATATAAATGGTGAAGGCATTTATCTTGGTAATAGTTTTTACCGGGGCACTCGGGTCTATTGTAATTTTACCCAGTATCCTCATGAAATTCGGGGAGTTCGTATTCATAATAATCTTTTAGAAAATACCGGATGGGAAGCTATTCAGGTAGGTTCGGCTGTAGAAGATGTTGAAGTATACAATAACACTGTAATTAACTACGGATTTGCCAATCGCTCATCGCAAAATGGAGGTATCCAAATGGGTGTTGGTACTACTGGACGGTTATATAATAATTTCGTGGACGGAGGAGCTGGTCCGGCTTTGGTAATACAGGGTATAGGTGAAAATTATGTTTACAATAACATAGTGGTGGATCCAGGTACTGAAGCTATCAATGTAAACACACGCCCCACTCCCTTGGCTACAGACATTGTTCCGAATGGCTACTTGGGTGGAGTTTATGTTATGAATAATACGGTTGTCAATGCCAGCAGAACGGCAATCAAAGAAAACATTAATACGGCCCCAAATAATGTATTATTCAATAATTTAATTGTTAATTCGGCAAGTAACTGGGATCAAAGAAGGGTAGATACCGACTGGACTGTGGGTAATAACGTAGTTCTATCCTCAGTAGGTGCTGCGAGGTTCGAAAATCCGGGATCAGACAATTATAGTATACGTGGCAATTCTCCGGCAAGAAATGCGGGAAGAGACGTAAGTAGTTATGGAGTCTCGATCGATTTTAGTAACATACCGCGCCCGGCAGAGTCAATATATGATGCCGGTGCACATGAATTTGCTACTAATAATCCCGTTTGTGATGCTGGGCCTAATCGTACCATCACATTACCTACCGCAACCACTACCCTCAATGGTACTGCCAGTAGTCCTAACGGATCAATCAGTAGCTACGCCTGGACCAAATCCTCAGGGGGAGCGGCCACTCTTCAGAATGAAAATACTGCTGACTTACAACTTTCAAATCTTGTAGAAGGGATCTATCAATTTCAGTTAATGGTAACCGACAACATTGGGCTTACCTGTTCGGATAATGCCACAGTTACTGTTCTAGCTCCGGTTAATAATGCGCCTAGTGCTAACGCTGGACCAAACAGAACCATAACCCTACCTACCAATAGTATTACTATTAATGGTTCAGGTTCTGATACAGATGGTACAATAAGTAGTTATTCGTGGAATAAGAATTCCGGTCCTGCCGCAACCATAGCGGGCGCTAATAGCCCTAACTTGCAGCTATCTGACTTACTGGAAGGCGTGTATGTCTTTAGACTAACGGTGACCGATGATGATGGAGCTACAGATTCAGATAATGTGAGAATTACTGTGAACGCTGCGGCCGTGAATCAATCACCTACTGTTAACGCCGGATCGGACATTAACATTTTCTTACCAACAAATTCTGTCAACATCTCTGCAACTGCTAGTGATCCAGATGGCAGTATAGCAAGTTACCTTTGGGAAAAACGATCAGGCCCAACGGCAAATATCGTTAATGGGTCAACTTCCAATGTATCGATCCAGAGCCTTGTAGAAGGAACTTATGTATCTAGGGTTACGGTTACGGATAACCAGGGAGCTACCAATTTTGATGAAGTGCAAGTGAATGTTGCAGCTGGTAATCAAGCACCTAATGCTAATGCGGGCAACAATCAAAGTATAACACTCCCTACGAATACCATCGTGCTTACCGGCAGCGGAACGGATGTAGATGGTACCATACAAAGCTATGCTTGGACAAAAGTGACTGCGTTAGCTTCTACCTTAGTTAATGCAAATACAGCAACCTTAACCGTAAACGGAATGGTAGAAGGCGTACATATTTTTGGTTTAACGGTAACCGATGACGACGGAGCTACCGGTTACGATGAAGTACAAGTAACAGTTAATGCCGCTGCGGTTAATCAACTACCTACTGCCGATGCAGGATCAGATATCAATATCACCTTACCACTAAGTAGCGTATCATTAAATGGCAGTGGAATCGATCCTGATGGTTCTATCGTTTCATATTCCTGGGTTAAAGGTTCAGGTCCTTCTGCTACGCTGGCTGGAGCTAATACAGCAAACTTATCAGTCACGAATATGGTAGCAGGTACTTATGAGTTTGTTTTAACTGTGACTGACAATGACGGCGGCACAGATACAGACAATGTTAGAGTAGCAGTTTTTCCCGAAGATATAAATCAAATACCGATTGCTAATGCTGGTGGCAATAGAGTAGTTACATTACCGGTGAGTTTCGTTATTCTCAATGGCACCGGTGCGGATACTGATGGCACCATTACTTCTTTTTCATGGAGTAAAGTGAGTGGTCCTGCCGCTACTTTAACACCTAACAACAATGTTCTGGATGTTACAGGTATGGTGGAAGGCGTGTATGTGTTTCAGCTAGAGGTAACAGATAATGAAGGAGCTACCGGCAGTGATTTCGCAACCGTTACAGTTACTCCATCAAACATACCTCCAAATGTACAGGTGGATGATGATCAAATATTAGTTCTACCAAATAACAGTATATCAATAAATTCTGTTGCTACAGATCCAGACGGAGTTATTTCAAATTACAATTGGGTAAAAACCGCTGGTGGTGCCGCTACCTTAAATGGTGAAAATACGCCTACCCTAAGTTTAACAAACCTAGTAGCTGATGATTATATCTTCACGTTAACAGTTACTGATAATAATGGAGCATTTTCAAGTGACGCAATCTCTATTAGAGTATTGACAAATGGGAGTAACCTCCCACCAACGGTTGATGCCGGCAGTGATCGAGTGGTATTCTTACCCACGCGTAGTATTAACATCACCGCAATCGGTTCAGACCCTGACGGCAGTATTAGTAATTACTTATGGACCAAAATTTCAGGTCCCGCCAGTCTTGTTAATGCTTCTAACCAAACTGTAACCATTAACGACTTAGATATTGGCATCAATGAATTTGAAGTAACGGTAACAGATAATAATGGTGCGACAGGCTCGGATAATGTCCTGGTGATTGTTAATCCGGAAACTTCAAATCAAGCCCCTACAGCTAATGCCGGGGGAAATAAGAACATTCAGCTTCCCACCAATAGTCTTACCTTATCCGGTTCAGGATCTGATCCTGACGGAGCCATCAATAGCTATCAATGGACAAAAATTTCAGGCCCTGCGGTTTCAATTGCCAATCCAGGTAACCCTGTAACCAATATATCCAACCTAGAAGAAGGAATTTATATTTTTAGGCTTACGATTACCGATGACAGCGGGGCAACAGCATTCGATGAAGCTATAATTAACGTTTTACCTGAAGATGTTAACCAAGCGCCCACTGCTGATGCCGGAGGAAATCAAACTTTGGTATTACCTCAAAATAATACTAATCTATTAGGTTTAGCCAGTGACGCTGACGGTTCTATTGTTAGTTATTCCTGGTCTAAGGTTAGCGGCCCTGCCGGAGCGGTGTTAACGAATGATAACATCGCAGTAGCCAGTCTTTCAGGACTTGTTCAAGGTAGTTATGTTTATCGATTAACCGTATCTGATGATGATGGAGCATCAGGTACTGATGAAGTACAGATCACTGTGAGTGCCGAAGGAGCTAATGTGCCACCGAAAGCGGATGCCGGAGGTAATCAGGTACTTACGTTACCGTCAAATGCTATTAATTTAGCAGGTTCAGGAAGTGATTCTGATGGAACGGTAGTATCGTACAACTGGACAAAAATTAGCGGTGGAACTGCAACGCTGGTTAATGCCACCAATCCCACAGCCACTTTAACCGGGTTAAATAGCGGCAATTATATTTTCAGGCTGAGAGTGACGGATAATGACGGTGCGTTCAACGATGATTTTGTTAGTGTAATTGTGAACCCGGAAACAGTAAACGTTCCCCCAATAGTTAATTCTGGGTCAGACAGGACTATATTTTTACCAACAAATACAACCAGTTTAGTAGGTGTTGCCTCAGATCAGGATGGTGTAATCACTTCTATTTTGTGGGAAAAAGTATCCGGTGGAGATGTGACTTTGGGCAACCCGGCACAGAACAGTTTATTCTTATCAGGATTAGTAGAGGGTAGTTATGTTTTTCGTTTTAACGCTGAAGATGATGATCAGGCTTCCGCATATGATGAAATGAATCTTACCGTACTCGCAGCAGGTACTAACATACCTCCTTCCGTTACTTTAACTTCGGAAATTAGTCTTTTCCTACCACTGGCTGAGTTTACTATAGATGCTTCTGCTAGTGATGATGATGGTTCTATTGCCGGCTTCACCTGGTCAAAAGTCAGTGGTGGTGTTATTACCTTGGTAAATGCTGACGAAGAAGATCTGACCATACGCGATTTTGAAGAAGGACAATATGTGCTCCAACTCAATGTATTTGACGACATGGGTGCCTCAACGGCTGCTCAGACTATAATCAACGTTTTCCCGGCTGATGTAAATGAACCCCCTGTAGTAGATGCTGGAGATGATGTGGAAATCACGCTGCCGGATAATGAGGTTACACTTACCGGAACAGCCACTGACAATAATGGAACTATTACCACGCTTCTATGGGAAAAGGTATTAGGTCCAGCAGCTACTCTGAGTGGAGAAAATACCCTTAATCTCAATTTAACAGGTTTAGTAGAGGGCAGATACACGTTCAGCCTCACGGCAACAGACAATGAAGGCGTATCCACAAGTGATGAAGTGAGAATTATTGTCAACCCCATACCTCCAAATATTCCACCAATTGTTTCTGCGGGAACTAATGTATCCACTTTGCTGCCGGTGGAAAGCGTTACATTTAACGGACAGGCTGTGGATGAAGATGGTAGTGTTGTAAACTTGGAATGGTCTCAAATACAAGGTCCGGCGGTATCACTAAGTGATGTCAATCAGGTAAACCTGGAGGTGTCAGACATCGATGATGAAGGCTTATATGGTTTTCGATTAACAGCCACTGATAATGAAGGCGATAGTGCGTTTGACGATGTGTTTTTATTCACTGCACGTGATAGTCTGAACTCAGTATTAGCCAATATACTTTCTTACAGTGTCCAAGGTCAACTTGTGCCATCCGAAATCGATTTTACCAATAACACCATTGTTGCTAAAGTGCTACGTGGAACTGATATTACCTCATTGATCTCAAACTTTGAAGTAACAGAAGATGCCATCGTAAGAATTGGCCCTGAAATACAAGAAAGTGGTATTACTTCTAATAATTTCACAGAGCCGTTAACTTACACTGTGTTGGGTCCTGAAGGTATAGGTTCCAAAGATTGGCTAGTATCAGTAGAAGAGATTGAAGGGATATTTACCCCTAAGTATTTCTCTCCGAATAATGATGGAATAGCAGATTTTTGGGAAGTTCAAAACATTCAACTAGTACAATCCTGCAAATTAGAAATATTCTCACGCAGCGGGCAGTTAGTATTTGAGGCTTTGCCATATGAAAATAACTGGGATGGCACATCAAACGGAACACCACTCCGTGAAGAAGATTACTACTATATATTTAGCTGTGACGGTGCTAAGGTGAAAGCAGGTGGTGTCAGAATAATACGATAATATGAATAGACTATTACTTACTAAGGTACTTTTACTGTTATCCAGTGCCTATGCTTTTTCTCAGCAGTTACCAATTTTTTCAAATTATGTTTTTGATCCTTATTTGTATAATCCTGCCTACATAGCCAACGGTGGTTTTTCTGAGATAAACTTTATACATAGAAGACAGTGGGTAGATATACAAAATGCACCCGTTACTAGTGGGATTAATGCTCAAATACCTCTAAACTCTAGGTTAGCCCTCGGTATTAATGCCATAAATGACGAAAGTATCTTATTGAATCGTATTTCAGGAGGTGTTACCGTTGGTTACAAAGTTCCGCTAAGTAGTGAACACCATTTAGGTTTTGGTTTATCCGTTGGCGCCATTTATAATAGTTTGAATTTAGATGGTATCGAAACGCTTAACGATCCTGCTTTAGCTAATGCAGAGGATAATAACGCCAGCTTAGATGGCCAGTTTGGAATTATGTATAGCTGGAAAAATCTATCACTGGGATTCTCCTTGCCAAGGCTTTTTATTACGGATCTTAATCAACAAAATAGTTTTGGTGAAGTTGAGTTCGCAGAGCTACGAAATCAAATTGTTATGGCTTCATATAAAGTGGAGCTCTCTCCTATTATCAACTTACAGCCGTTTCTTCAGTATCGCTTAACTCAGGATGAGCAGGATTTTTTCGAAGCCGCGGCTCTGGTTGGATACAAAGATCTTATTAAAGTAGGAGGATTCTACCGACAAAACTCCGGACCTGGTTTTCTGTTTCAACTTACGGCCAGTGATTTAGTAAGTATTTCATACGGGCATGAGTTTGCCACTAATCAGGATTTATCATTTGCCGGGGCAACTCACGAATTTCAACTCAAGCTGAGGTTAGGAAAGAAAAAAGCTCCGTTGACGGTTAGAGATAAAAGTGTCAATCCAAATGATGCTTTAATTACAGAAAATGTACCGAAGGAGGATAAAAAGGTTGAATTAGATAGCGCTGATAGTAATAATGCGGTAGAAGTTATTGAAAAAGCTAAGGATAACCCGTCAAACCAAATTGACGAGACTGAAGCCCCTACCGTTATGCAAGTAGAGCCTGAAGAACCCGAATTGAATTTAGCAGATAAAAATGTTGATGATGACAAAGAAATAGACAGTACTGCTCCCATTCAAGAAATGACAACAGGATACTATTTAGTGATCGGATCATTCCATACTGAAGAGTATGCGCGGAGCCTTTATAAAAAGGTAGCAGAGATTTATCCGGAGAGTCAGA
>JBCCSU010000238.1:0-7512 GCA_039199635.1 Bacteroidota bacterium
AAAACTATCTCAAAACTATTTACCATCTCTCAGAGCTTTCTGAGCAGTCCGTTTCTACTAACTCAATAGCTGAAGAGTTAGATACCAAAGCCGCTTCCGTAACTGATATGATCAAACGCCTTTCCTCAAAAGGCATTCTCTCCTATCAAAAATATAAGGGTGTGCATGTTTCAGAAAAGGGAAAGTTAGCGGCCCTTCAAGTCATTAGAAAGCACAGATTATGGGAGACATTTTTAGTAGCCAAATTGAAGTTCAATTGGGACGAAGTCCACGAAGTAGCCGAACAGCTAGAGCACATAAAGTCACCCCTGCTCATTAGGCGCTTAGATGAGCTATTAGGCTACCCGAAATTTGACCCGCACGGTGATCCCATTCCGGATGAAAATGGGGAGTTCAAAGAGAAGCCAAAAACTCCGCTTCTTGACTTACAAATAGAGCAAGTAGGTATAGTGGTAACTGTTCAAGATGACAGTCCTGCTTTCCTGCAGTATTTGGATAAAATAGGTATTTATATAGGAGCTAAAATAAAGGTTATTGACAAAGTAGAATTTGATGGCTCTATGGAGATCCAAATTGATAACAGAAAAACAAATTTCATTTCAAAACAGGTGTCTGAAAACATATGGCTAACCGACTAATTATTTTATTGGCACTGGCTTTATCTGCCTGCTCGGTTGATAACGCATCTGATAAATCAGGCCATTTTGATCGGATGACTATTGTAACTACAACTGGCATAATTGCTGACCTAGCCAAGAATATTGTAGGTGACTCTGCCGACGTAGTTGCACTTATGGGCCCCGGTGTAGACCCTCACCTTTACAAGGCTACCCAGGGTGATTTACAAAAGTTAACTGCTGCAGATATGATCGTTTACAATGGTCTGCATTTAGAAGGAAAGATGGGTGAGGTATTAGAAAAGCTTTCTAGGATAAAACCGGTGATCGTGATTGCGGAAGGAATACCCCCCTCTTCAAGGCAGACTGTTTCTGATCTTAATAGCTACGATCCCCATATTTGGTTTGATGTAAAGCTTTGGAGGCAAGCAGCGCAGCATCTTACCAATGAATTAGGGAACCATCACCCCGGAGCGAAAGCCTACTTCACCTCTAACTTCACTGTCTATGACTCTACATTAGATGCTCTACACCACTGGGTAGCAGAGCGCATTTCTGTGATCCCAGATGAGCGAAGGGTATTGATTACAGCACACGACGCTTTCGGGTATTTCGGATCTGCCTATGACATAGAAGTTAAGGGGCTTCAGGGCATATCCACGTTATCAGAGTACGGCTTAAGAGATGTGACCAACTTGGTTGATTATATTGTTGACAGAAAAATAAAGGCCGTATTCGTGGAAACTTCGGTTTCTGAAAAAGCGATCAAAGCTGTTGTACAAGGCTGCCAGAAAAGGGGGTTTAATGTTACAATTGGTGGAAATCTCTTTTCAGACGCTATGGGGTCACAGGGTACGCCAGAGGGCACCTACGTGGGAATGGTAAAGTCTAACGTGAATACAATTGTAGATGCATTAAAATGAGTGATGTAGCACTAGAAATACACGATCTTACGGTCTCCTATGATAAAAAGCCAGTGCTTTGGGATGTAGACTTATCACTACCTCCAGGTAAGCTTATTGGCATTCTTGGGCCTAATGGAGCTGGTAAGTCTACGCTTATAAAGTCTGTAATGGGGTTAGTTCCTAATAGTAGTGGATATATCAGACTCTTCGACAACAAACTAGATGAGATTCGGTCGCGTGTGAGTTATGTGCCCCAACGCGAATCGGTAGATTGGGACTTTCCGGCATCTGTATTGGATGTGGTACTTATGGGGAGATATGGGAAGCTGGGCCTTTTTAAAAGACCAAGAAAAGCAGACCGAGAAGTAGCACTGGACTCTCTGCGCAAGGTAGGAATGGAGGCCTACTCGAAACGTCAGATATCACAACTTTCTGGGGGACAGCAACAACGCGTTTTTCTGGCCAGGGCTTTGGCTCAACAAGCAGATCTCTATTTTATGGATGAGCCTTTTGCCGGTGTAGATGCCGCTACGGAAAAAACCATAATCGATATTCTTAAAGAAATGACGATGCGTGGCAATACTGTAGTGGTGGTGCATCACGATCTGCAATCTGTTCAGGATTACTTTGACTGGGTAATCCTTCTGAATATGCGTTTAGTGGCTTACGGCCCTACCAAAGAAGTTTTTAACCAAGATATACTTCAGGAAACATATGGTGGGAAATTAACGCTGCTGAGTGATGTAGGAAATTTACTAAAAACAAAAAGGTTCCCGAACCGGGAGGTTAAGCCTGAAAAGTAGTATGGAAACTTTTCTCGATTTCTTTTCATTTTCAGACCCCAATATTCGCTACGTAGTCATTGGTTCGTTGTTACTTACATCAAGCTCGTCCGTGGTAGGGTGTTTCACTTTCCTGAAAAAAAAGGCCCTGGTCGGAGACGCCGTGGCACATGCTGTTTTACCCGGAGTTTGCCTTTCATTCTTATTAACTGGTGAGAAAAACCCTCTGATACTTATAATAGGAGCGTTTATTACCGGCTGGTTATCCCTTGTTTTAATCGATCTCATTTCCAGTAAATCCAAGGTGAAAGAGGATACGGCCATAGGTTTAGTTCTTTCCGTGTTTTTCGGAATTGGAATTTTCATACTTACGATCATTCAAAAGTCTGGTGTAGCAGCCCAAACGGGATTGGATTCCTTCCTCTTCGGTAAAGCTGCCTCTCTAGTTGGACAGGATCTCGTTGTATTCAGTGTAGTAGCTGTTCTTTTATTCTTCTCTGTGTGGCTCCTTTTTAAAGAATTTACGTTGCTTTCCTTTGATGAAACCTTTGCTCAAACCATGGGTTTGCCTGTTCGATCCATAGAGCTTATTTTAACTACGCTGACCGTTTTGGCGGTGGTCATTGGCATACAAGCAGTGGGTGTTGTATTAATGGCGGCCATGCTAATTACACCTGCAGCAGCAGCGCGCTTTTGGACGGACAGCATTCGAATAATGATCATACTGGCGGCTATTTTCGGATCTCTTAGTGGTCTTACAGGTGCTTACATTTCTTATGTAGCACCTTCTATGCCTACCGGTCCATGGATTGTAGTAGTAATTTCAACCATTGCCTTTATCTCCTTTTTAGTGGCTCCCGGAAAAGGAATAATTTACCGCATCAGAAATCAATCAAGAATCAAAAAGCATATTAATGATGAAAATATTTTAAAAACACTTTATCAATTAAGTGAAGAGGAAAGGGATTTTTATGAATCACGAAGTGTAGAGGGAATATTATCCAAGCGGAAATTTGATAGGAATAACTTAGAATACGGCTTAAAACGTTTGAAAAGTGAGGGGTTCTTAAGTAATGGAAATGACGGTTGGCGATTGACACTTGAAGGAAAAGAAAAAGGCCAACGTATAGTCAAGCTACATCGGCTGTGGGAGCTCTATCTCACGGAATATCTGAAAATAGCGCCGGATCATGTGCATGATGATGCCGATACCATAGAACATATATTAACACCTGAGCTTGAAGCCCGACTAGAAGAGCTATTAGATTACCCGACTGTAGATCCTCATGAATCGGAGATTCCTTATCGGTGATGGTGCTGGGTGCTGGGTGCTGGGTGCTGGGTGCTGGGTGCTGGGTGCTGGTAATTTAACTTATTGAATAAAATTTAAGTTTAGAACATATGAGTTACAGAAACTTAGAGATATATGAAATAGCACTGAAAAACTCTAATTTAATTCATGAAATGAGCTTAAAGCTCCCAAAATTTGAGATGTTTGAGTCTGGAAGTCAAATTCGAAGGTCAAGCAAATCTGTTAGATCTAACATTGTTGAAGGTTATGGACGAAGAAGATATAAAAATGATTATATCCGTTTTCTTACCTATGCTCAAGCTTCTAATGATGAAACTATCGATCATCTTGAATCTCTTTTTGAGACTAAGTCATTGAAAGATCTAGAACTTTATGAGAAAATTTTAAAACAAGCCCACCTGTTAGGTAAGAAGCTAAATCGGTTTATAAATTCAGTTAGCAGCGGTCACACAACCAGAAACCAAGTAATCCGCTAATGCAATCCTTCCAGATCATACTAACCGGTTCATTAGTCGCTATTTCATGTGGGTTATTGGGATGCTATCTTATACTTCGTAGAATGGCCATGGTAGGAGACGCTATATCTCATGCCGTTTTGCCTGGTATTGTTATTGCATTCTTACTATCAGGTTCCAGAGATTCTTTAATTATGCTTTTAGGAGCCGGGTTAATAGGCATATTAACGACTTTTCTTATCGAATTTTTCCATAAAAAAGGTGGGCTCCAGACAGATGCCTCCATTGGTGTCACTTTTACTTGGTTGTTTGCAGTGGGTGTAATTTTATTATCTGCATATGCCGGACAGGTAGATATTGATCAGGACTGTGTGCTTTATGGCGAGATCGCTTATGTGCCTATTGACCTATGGATAACTAAAGAGGGTACTATTATGGGACCCAGAGTACTTTATATTTCCGGATCCGTGTTGATCATCATTCTCACTTTTATAATTATTGGCTATAAAGGACTTTTTCTCACTACTTTTGATCCTTCATTTGCTGCTGCCATTGGTATTTCGACAGGTCTATGGCACTATCTATTAATGGGAGCTGTATCATTAACCACTGTAGCCTCTTTTGAAGCTGTAGGTGCCATATTAGTGGTTGCACTACTCATCGCTCCGCCTGCCACTGCTTATCTGCTCACAGAAAATTTAGAGAAAATGATGATCATAAGCGCAGGACTCGGGGTTTTGATCTCAACATCGGGATATTACCTGGCCGCTGCCCTGGATGGATCTATTGCCGGTGCCATGGCGACTATGGCTGGTGTATTTTTTGCCATAGCCTTTTTATTCTCACCAAAAGAAGGTTTGATCACAAAGAAAATCAAAAGTCGAACAAGGCCTACTGCTACTTGATTACTGTCTAAATTACAACGACTCACCTGAAGTTGATTGACAAAGTAACAATTGAGCAAATTAATAATTTCAAAAACCTTTTTAGGGTCGTCGAATAGCGAAAGGCAGGACTTATTGATCTCCTTCAATTACGATAGCTACGTCAGCCCTTCTATGCTGTTCAGGATCGCCTTCTTCATCCTTTACAGACCCGTATCCTTGGGCAATAATTCTCTCTTCGCCTAACCCTTTCTCTTTGAAATAGTCTAATACGATAAGGGCTCTTTTCTGAGACAGTTGTAGATTATATCTTGGATTGCCATCCTTGCTGGCATAGCCCGCTATATCTATGCTTAGTACATCATACTTATTCAAAAGCTGAACGATACTATCTAATTCAGACTGGTGTACTTCTTTAATTGAGCTTTGATCTGTGTTAAAAAAGATCTGGTGAGTATGATCAATAATTTTAAGCTCATAGTCCTCGAACTCTGGTTTACTCTCTCCTTTTTCTTCAGCGATGACCTTGTCTCTGGTCAACTTTTCAGCCAGTGCTATTTGCTCTTTGCTTCTATGCCCCTTATCACCGTGGTATTTTACCATAAAAATATCTTCAAAACCTATTCCTCCTTCTCTCACCGAAGCGTAATATCCAACTCTTTGATCGGGAGACGCATTGAACGAAATTTCATTATCAGGTGTATTAACGGGGTAGCCCAAATTTTCAGGCTCGGACCATTCTCCCTTTAAACTGTCATAAACAGATCGAAATATATCATAACCTCCATAACCTTTATGCCCGGTACTACTGAAATAAAGCGTTTTGCCATCATACGCTAAAAACGGACTGTCTTCGTCAAATTTAGTGTTAATTACAGGCCCCAGGCTCTTCGATTTATACCAATTGCCCTTATCATCCTTAATGCACATGTAGATATCTATGCCGCCTTGCCCTCCCGGACGGTTGCTCGTGTAAAATAAAACATCACTGGTCGAAGTCTCAGTAGCAGAGTTTTCACTATAGATGGATGAGTTGATTTTATTGGTAAGAAATTTGGGTTCAGACCATTTTGAGCCATCATTATCTGAGTAGTATATGTCACCTCTCCCCTCATCTTTGTACAAATACAGGCGATTTCCATCTGCGGACAGCGCGATGTTGGAATCGTGGTATTGTGTGTTGATGGGTTCACCAATATTCTTCGCAGGACTCCATTGATTGTTTATTTTCGTAGAGATAAAGACATCTTCAAAATAAAAGTTATCCTTATCCACGTTGGGTGAGGTGTTTCCCTCCTGTCGTCTTGAGGTAAAGATCATCACGTCACCTTTCTTATTTAAAACAGGCGCATAATCCGGCCAAGGGGAGTTGATATTTTCCCCAAGCGCCTGAATTGAATACCTGGCTGGTCTGGTGATAATATCCCGGCCATTATCGCATTCTAGCAGCCTTCTTTTCACAGTAGTTGGAGGAATTCGGTCTCTTCCTCTGTACCTGGAGTTTTTTAAGATCTTACTTTGATATTTTTTATAATATCCTTCAGCCCTATCAAAATCAAGTCCGTAGTGATAGGCCCGCCCAATTTGATAATCTATGTCAAAACGATAGCTAGGTTTCAGGTTTTTCACCCGAAGAAGGTATTTGACTGCCTGATCCTTATTGATCGTTTCCAAATACAGTTTCCCTGCCATCCAGTTAGCTTTAACATTAGAGGTATCAAAAGTAGCTGCCTGAATATAAAGCTCTTTAGCTATCTCTATCGCTTCTTTTTGTTGGTTGTAAATCTGATTGGCTTGCTCCATGTATTCCTGAGAAAGAGCTAAAGAATCTACCTGAGCGTGAATACCACCTGATGAAATAAGAAAGGCTGAAAAAATAAGTGTTCGCATCACTTTGCCTTAGTTTAAAAAAATAGGTAAAATCTGGTTAGAGTGACTGTTCTTAACAAATAGTCAAGATAAAATATAAAAAAGTTGATCACAGTGCTTTAAACAGGTTTCATAATTTTTCGTCCACTACTAGAAAGCTACCATTTAGATAAACATAAGTTTTCGGAATCTTAATTCCCATATAGCGGAAATGTTACGCTCAGCTGAAAAAGGTTATTTGTAGACTCATCACCTTCAGTTACTAATTCATTAGATTCATCCAAATTATTCCCAAGACCTAAAGAGTAGCGGGCCGAAAAACCGAGACCAGAGGCCAACTCATAACCCGCACCCAATGCGAATTTAACATCTGCTCCAACATGAATATCTTGTGGATCAGAAGGCTGGAGAGCAAGACCCGTATCACCTTCAAACTCATAAGTTTCTTTACCTGATATAAGGAAATCGAAAGCTAACCCACTTTCTAAATAGAAACCAGTGTTAAACTGATATTGTGCCATCAAAGGAATGCTCAAATAGTTTAATCTTCTTTAAGTGGTGTATGGTATATCAATTGAACCATCAAAACCTAAATTAACTCTCTCTACAATCTCAAAACGAGCGCCTTGTCCGGAATATAAGAGTTCACCTTGAAAGCTTATATTCTCAGCAATAGTGTATCTTAAAA
>JBCCSU010000239.1:0-7495 GCA_039199635.1 Bacteroidota bacterium
ATGCTGAAGCATTACCCTATAATCAAATTATACCTTTTGTAGATAGAATGGATTACCTGGCTGCCATGAATTCCGAACATGCCTACGCCATGGGTGTGGAGAAAATGTTAGGGATCACGAATAAAATTCCTAGGCGGGTAGAATATATCAGAGTATTGGTGGCAGAGCTAAATCGGCTAGCTTCGCATTTTGTGGCTATAGGTACCTACGCCATGGACATCGGAGCTTTCACGCCTTTTTTCTGGATGATCCGTGATCGAGAGCATATCCTACGATTGCTCGAGTGGGCTTCCGGAGCCAGAATGCTGTATAATTATATCTGGATAGGAGGATTATTTTATGATTTGCCTGTCGGTTTTGAAGAACGCTGTGCTCAGTTTGTAGAGTATCTGCGCCCCAAGCTCAGGGAGCTGGATGAAGTAGTGATTAACAACAAGATATTCGTAGAACGAACAGCGAATGTTGGCATTCTTTCACGGGATATGGCCATTAATTATGGAGTAACCGGTCCCATGTTGAGGGCCTCAGGTTTGCGTTTAGACCTCAGAAAAGTGGACGGCTACAGCGTTTATCCTGAACTTGATTTTTCTATCCCAATAGGCGAAGGTAAGATGGGTGCTGTCGGAGATTGTTGGGATCGTAACTACGTGCGTGTTTTGGAAATACATGAGTCGCTGAAAATTATTGAGCAATGTTTAAAACAACTTACTACAGATCATAAGCGCTCGAGAGATTTTGACCCGCAGGAAATAGTACCTAAAAAAATAAGACCTCGGGCAGGTGATTTTTACGTCAGAGCCGAGAATCCTAAAGGTGAATTAGGGTTTTTCTTTCGTGCCGATGGGCGAGGTGATATCCCCTTTCGTTGTAAGGCTCGTGCGTGTTCTTTTGTGAATTTATCGGTGCTTAATGAAGTTTCCAAAGGTAGTTTAATTGCTGATTTAGTAGCTATTCTGGGATCAATAGATATCGTTTTAGGTGAAGTAGATCGATGAAGATACTTTCCGCAGAACAAATCAGAAGAGCGGATCAATATACCATTAAGAATGAACCCGTTCCTTCGATTGAACTTATGGAAAGGGCGTCAAAAGCTTTTGTTAAGTTATTTCAATCCAATTTTAAGAATAATGATCACGTTCATATCTTTTGCGGTATTGGAAATAATGGTGGCGATGGATTAGCTGTAGGTAGGATACTTCGAACAAATGACTACTGTGTGCATATTTATGTGATCGGCAATCCGGAAAAGGGGTCGGAGGACTTTAGAACTAATTTGACCAGGTTAGGTTCCGATTATACTTTAATACATACTGAAGCGCAGTTTCCAGAGTTAGATTCTAATGCGTTAATTATTGATGCCATTTTTGGATCAGGATTAACCCGTGAAGTGGGTGGGTTCCATGCATCATTAATTCATCATTTAAATGCTCAAAAGGCTTCTCGAATATCCATTGACATTCCTTCGGGCCTATTTGCCGATCAGTCATCTACAGGTGCAATTATCAGGTCCACGCTTACCGTTTCATTTCAGTTGCCAAAGTTAGCCTTTATGTTTCCTGAAAATCATCCATATGTAGGCGATTGGAAGGCTGTTGATATTGGACTGAGTACCAAATTTATTGAGCAAGAATCAAGTGCTGTCTACCTTACGGGTAAGAGCGAAATAAGAAGCCAAATCCAACCCCGAACTAAGTTTGATCATAAAGGTACTTTTGGTAAGGCTTTGATCGTAGCGGGTAGCTTCGGTAAAATGGGAGCAGCGATGCTGGCGGGCAATGCCGCTTTACGTTCGGGTTTGGGTCTGCTTACTATGCATGTGCCTGCTTGCGGTTATGAAATTATCCAAATTAGTATTCCTGAGGCTATGGCCACCATTGATAAAAATAGTAAAGCGATTTCAAGCTTAGGTCAGGTTGATGGTTATTCCGCGGTAGGTATTGGTCCGGGACTCGGGCAAGATGAAGCCACCTATCAAATGCTTGCGGAGTTTCTTGAGCGTTACGATGGGCCGTTGGTAGTGGATGCTGATGCGCTGAACATCATTGCTGAAAATAGGCAGCTGCTCCAACTATTACCCAAAAATACGATCCTTACCCCTCACCCAGCTGAGTTCAAAAGACTGGCAGGAGAGTGGTCCGATGATTTCGACCGGTTGGAAAAACAAAAAGAATTTTCAGCTAGTTTTAATGTCATTATCGTTTTAAAAGGTGCACACTCTTCCATTACAGATCCGGGAGGAAGGGTTTTCTTTAATTCTACTGGAAATCCTGGTATGGGCACGGCAGGCTCCGGAGACGTACTGACCGGGATGATTACTGCTTTGATCGCGGGAAGCTATACGGCGTTAGACGCGGCTGTAGTAGCCACCTTTATGCATGGGCTATCTGGAGATCTGGCGGTTGCTGACATTGGAACGGTTAGTTTAATGGCGAGCGATATTATTGAGTATCTACCGAGGGCCTATAAAAAGTTCTACAAATAAATAACATCATTTGCACAACAATTAAAAGGTGTGTACGTAACCATAGAGGTATGCAGCAACGTTAGTAGCTTCAAAAAATTGTGAAGTTTGGACTAATATTTGCTGTAAAAGCGAAGATGAAAAGACTAAGGTTTATAGTTACGTTATCGTTATTTCTGGCAGGAGGGCGTACCCTCTTCGCCCAAACCGGAGAATTGAACCGGTTTTCTAATGATGAGCTAGAATCAGTTAATTCTATCCAACTTTTCCCTAACCCTGCAGTTGACCTCTTAAAGGTTAAAATCAAGAATTCTAATTTAAAAGCTCCCAAACTCATTGTCCATAATATTATTGGAGGTGAAATGGAAGTAGAAATTAATCAAATCAGCAATGACGAATTTTCGTTAAGCATTAAAGACCTAACACCAGGTTATTATTTAGTGGCCATTCGCGATGATGAAGGCCATTTTAGAGAGACTTATAAATTCTTAAAACGTTAGTTAGAACTCTGCATTTTCAGGTGTTCTGGGAAATGGGATCACGTCACGAATATTTCCTATCCCCGTTACAAATTGTATCATTCGTTCAAAACCTAGCCCGAACCCACTATGCGGCGCAGTGCCAAATTTTCTTAAGTCCAAATACCACCAGAGATCTTCTTCGGGAATTCCCATTTCTTGCATACGAGCCTTGAGCGGTTCAAGTCTTTCTTCTCGTTGAGATCCTCCAATAATCTCACCAATACCCGGAAACAGCACATCCATAGCTGCAACAGTTTGCCCATCGTCATTTTGTCGCATATAGAATGCTTTAATGTCCTTAGGATAGTTATAAATTATAACAGGCTTTTTAAAGTGCTTTTCAACCAAGTATCGCTCATGTTCTGACTGTAGATCTGCACCCCATTCATGGATCAGGAATTGAAATTTTTTCTTTTTGTTGGGTTTAGAGTTTCTTAAAATTTCAATGGCCTCAGTATACGTGATCTTTTCAAAATCATTGTTGGAGACAAACTCCAGCCGCTCTATTAAACTCAGCTCACTACGCTCTGTTTGGGGCTTATTTTTGTCTTCATCCAGCGCTCGTTTATTGAGAAATTCTAAATCTTTCTTACAGTTTTTCAAGGCATATGCCACTAGATACCTTGAAAATTCCTCTGCCAGTTCCATGGTATCTTTGATATCATAAAAGGCCATTTCTGGTTCTATCATCCAGAATTCAGCAAGGTGCCTGGAGGTGTTCGAGTTTTCAGCCCTAAACGTTGGCCCGAAAGTATATACCTCGGACAGTGACAAACAAGCGGTTTCTACTTCTAGTTGACCTGAAACAGTCAGGTTAGTTTCCTTTCCAAAAAAATCCTGAGAATAGTCTATGTCACCAGCTTCATTCTTCGGAGGGTTTTTAGGGTCTATGGTAGTAACTCTAAATATTTCACCGGCTCCCTCAGCATCTGATCCGGTGATGATAGGGGTATGAATATTATAAAATCCTTTATCGGTAAAGAACTTATGTACTGCATAAATCATGGCATGCCTGATCCTGTAAATTGCTCCGAAGGTGTTAGTGCGTACTCGTAGGTGGGCAATTTCTCTCAAGAATTCCAGGGAGTGGCGCTTCGGTTGTAAAGGATATTTCTCAGCGTCTGCATCTCCTATAATTTCAACCTGGTCTGCCACAACTTCTACGGTTTGGCCCTTGCCCTTTGATTCAATCAATTGACCTTCCACCGCTATACAAGCTCCTGTATTTATGCGTTTTAGTAAATCTTCAGCAAATAGATTAAAGTCAACTACAGCCTGGATGTTTTCAATAGTAGAACCATCGTTTAAAGCGATGAATTGATTATTTCTAAAGGTGCGTACCCATCCTTTTACTACAACTTTCTTATTCCGGTAATCTGAGTTTATCAGATCAATAATTTTAGTTCGTTTGCCTTGTATCACGGTCAGTCTTTTAGCTAATTTTTACTTTAATGTAATGCCAAAATAAGCGGCAAAAAAACGTTATTCTGGCCTTTTTATCAAAGAATGACCGAAATATAATATCTTTAAGCTATCTTTAATTAAGGCAGTTTTTAACGTAATTCAGCGGATGCAAAAACTTGGTTTAACCCAAAGTTTACAACAGAAATTATCTCCTCAACAAATACAGTTTATCAAACTTTTGCAGATACCTACTGCAGAACTAGAAACACGCGTAGAAGAGGAGTTAGAGGATAATCCTGCTCTGGAAGAAGGTATGGATGAACCTGAAGAGGCAAATGAAGAATTTGGCGATGAAGAAACCGCGGAAAACGAAGATATTGACGTAGAAGACTACCTCCGTGATGATGACTTCAGTGGCTACAAGATGCAAGGTGATGGAGATAATGAGGATAAGGAGATGCCTATTGCCATGCATTCTACTCTTAATGAGAAACTGCTGGATCAGCTTGGGTTTCTGAAGTTAGATGAGCGTCAAACAGTTATTGGAGAGCAGCTACTCGGTAGTATTGAAAGTGATGGGTACATTAGGCGGGATATTGATGCTATAATCAATGATCTGGCTTTTTCTCAGAATATAGAAACGGATGTAGATGAGGTAGAAGAAATACTTCGTAAAATACAAACCTTTGACCCACCAGGCATAGGTGCAAGAAGCCTACAAGAGTGTCTTTTACTACAGTTAGAAAGAAGGCAAGATGAACAGAGTATTGATATATATGTAGCTACTAAGATCCTGGAAGAGTGTTTTGATGAATTTACAAAAAAGCATTATTCCAAAATAATGAAGAAGCTGGATATAGAAGATGAAGATTTTGTCAAAGATGCTATTGAGCTCATTCGAAAGTTAAACCCGAAACCTGGTGGCAGTTCGGCGGGGCTGGTGAGAACACAATTCTTAATTCCAGATTTCATTTTGACGAATACGGATGGTGAACTTGAGATTGCCTTAAACAGTAGAAATGCTCCTGAGCTCAGGGTCAGTCGCTCGTATAGTGAAATGTTTAAAGCGTATGATAAGAGCGATAAAAAGGATAAGAAGCTTAAGGAAACCGTAACCTTTGTGAAGCAAAAGCTAGATGCAGCCAAGTGGTTTATTGATGCTATTAAGCAACGTCAGAACACACTTTTGAACACAATGCGTGCCATCGTTGACTTCCAATATGATTATTTTCAGGAAGGTGACGAGAGTAAATTGCGGCCTATGATCTTAAAAGACATAGCGGGCATCATCAATATGGATATTTCTACCGTCTCCCGTGTTGCCAATAGTAAATCGGTGCAGACAGATTTTGGGATATTTCCCTTGAAATATTTCTTTTCGGAAGGTATCGCCACGGATTCCGGTGAAGACGTGAGTAGTCGGGAAGTGAAGAATGAACTAAAATTGATTATAGACGGTGAAGATAAATCTAAGCCGCTCTCTGATGACAAGCTGGAAAAACTATTGAAAGCAAAGGGATATAACATCGCTCGAAGAACGGTGGCCAAATACAGAGAGCAACTAAACATACCCGTAGCCAGGCTAAGGAAGGAGTTATAGTGAATAAGAGGCTAGCTGAGTTTGTTTCGTATGTTTTTCATCCGTTGTTACTTTCCACAATGCTGTTGGTGGTATTGTTCGTTTTCTCACCCAATGCTTTAAGACCTATCACATCGGCTAATTTTTTACCTTTTCTGGGTGTTGTATTTGCATTAACTTTTTTTATTCCGGCACTTAGCGTAGGTATGTTGAAAATGACTTCAACGATCACCAGTTTTAAACTGGAAGATAGAAAAGAACGTATTTTGCCGTTTATTTTTATTTCACTTTATTACGCACTGGCGGTTTACATGTTTGGATATCAGTTGGGTTTAGGTCAAACCATGGTTATCCTTTTCGGTACGATTACGGCTGTGGTAGTTTTGGTTACCATAGTAACCTTGTTTTATAAGGTGAGTGTACATTCTGCAGGAATGTGGGGAGTATTGGGAAGTATGATTGCCATCCAACACAAGTATCCCGATAGCCTTCTATTTTGGCCAATCATAATAACTCTATTGCTAGCTGGGATTGTCAATTCTGCTAGACTCTATTTAAGTGCCCATAGCTCCACTCAAGTAAATTTAGGGGCTTTTTTAGGGTTTTTAGTCTGCTTTATTTCAGTTTATCTATTTAGTTAAAACGATGTATAATTTCCTGAAATACGAAAAAAATAATGGTGTAGCCACACTAACCTTGAATAGGCCTGAAGTTTATAATGCCTTAAATGATGAAATCACTTTTGAGATCCAAAACGTACTTAAGGATATATCTAAAGACTCGAACGTAAGGGTGGTAGTTATCACTGGAAATGGCAAAGCATTCTGTTCGGGTCAAGATCTAAAGGCTTCCGAAGCCGGTGGAAGGTCTTTTATAGATTCATTGCATAAAAGATACAATCCTATAATCAGAGCTATGCGTAGGTTGCCAAAGCCGATCATCTGTAAATTAAACGGCGTAGCTGCCGGAGCTGGATGTTCAATAGCATTGGCGTGCGATATTATAGTGGCCTCTGAAGATGCAATGCTTACCGAAGTGTTTGTTAATATCGGATTGGTATTAGATTCCGGTTCATCGTACTTTTTGCCCAGGTTAGTAGGCTCTGCTAAAGCTTTTGAGCTATCTACTATGGGAAACAGGGTCAAAGGAAGAGAAGCTTATGCAATGGGTTTAGTAAACAAAGTAGTGCCAGCTACTGACCTGGATGCTGCGGTTAAAGAGTACACAGATTATTATTCAAATGCTCCCACTAAGGCGATAGGTCTTATGAAAATGATGTTAAATAAATCCGGGAACACCTCCTTGGAAGATATGTTGGATTACGAAGCTTACTGTCAGGAAATAGCAGGGAATACCGCAGATTATTTGGAAGGCGTAACAGCTTTTAAAGAAAAAAGACAACCCAAATTTACTGGGAGTTAGACGTTTAAAAACCAATAAATGAGAGACCAACGGTAACGTGATGCACATCACTATTTAAAGGCCCCTCGTTTTTTTCGTAGAGATCTTGAAGGCTATAATAGTAGAAGA
>JBCCSU010000240.1:0-7480 GCA_039199635.1 Bacteroidota bacterium
AATAGTCCTGAAAAAATACTACTCAAAGAGCCCAGGAATGATAATAAGCCAACTTGTTCTGTAGTTAGAACGAGTGGCATTAATATAGCATTAACCAAAAAGCCAATAAGTACTCCAATCGTGGAATAAAAAGTGGCCTGCAATCCCTGCTTTTTAATTATGCCCAAATGCCTGAGTTAGTTTGTGAACAGCTATGTAAAGAGCCTAACAAGAATACAAAAGATCGATTATTAGAAAAAACTGCTTGGCGGTTAGCTAAGTCGAATTTTTAGCTCGTTTCGTCGTCTTTCTTTCTTATTTGGACTGTAAATTTCCACTCTATTTATATTGATAAAAGAGCAATTAAAACTCCCTAAAATATAAGAACTACAAAATCAAAAATAAAACTCTCTCTTGATGATTTTAAAAACCCTTTCAGCACCTTTCTGATCAATAGCACCCTGTAGTTTTTGCCTCAGGTTTAAAAGCTCACTGCGATTGAAGTATAGGTGTTGAAGTCTTTCCAGCAGTTCGTCTAAAGATTTGTTAGAAAAAAGGTGATTGTTAAGTACAACGCCATGGTCGTTTAGTTCTTGGGCCATGAGTTTCATGTGCTCAGTTTTTTCAAAAATATTGATAGATGGTATTCCTGCAATTACGGATTCAACGGACGTAAGACCTCCTGCCAGAATGGTGAGGGCAGTGTTACTCATTATGTCCCATGTAGATTTGCTGGCTTTGGCGAGAATGATTTCATGTTGATGACCAGTTTTTCCCGCTTTGACAAGTTTGGTATAAGAGTGTAAATAACCCTCTCCAAGTACTACCCAAATCATTAATTCGTGTGGAAATTGCGTCAATTTTTCAACAACTTTCAGCGTTTTATTCGGGGCGTCACTACCTCCCATAGATACAGCTATGGGCAGGTAGTCTTGAGAAAGGTTTCTCTTAAAGGTGCTCAAAGGTACTTTTTTACAATACTCATTGACAATAGCGTATTTGAGACCACCAAAGGTTTCTACATTCTTAATAGGTTCAAAGTATTTGGATCGTAAAAAGCGCATTTCAACATGTTCCATCATGTTGAAAATCGGAGAAATAGAAACTTTTAGTGAACTGAGTTCTTCGAGTTTAGAAAAAAAAGGTTCTTCAATTTCAAGCATATCAAACACGATAACATCTGGCTTGAAGTTTGAAACATCTGACAGGACACAGCTTTGATCATAGTGGAATTTAGTAATATCTTTTAGGTCATAAAAAATGTTTTCCAATCCACTCTCAATAATGGTAAATACCCTTGTTACCGTCTGGCTTCTTGAATATTTCGCAAAAGTTCTAGACCTGAATAAATGCCCTAAACCTGCACCTACTGATCCATGGCAAATGATAGCCACTCGCATATTTAGTTTTCCATTATATCCAATGTGAAAGGGGCATTTTTATCAATGTCCCGAACTAATTTTTTGCCTATGATTAGATCGTAATCTTCAGAGTTCAATGGCCCTTCAGGACGAACAATTAAGATATCTTCATCCCTCAGAATATGACCCTTTTTTAAGTATTTCCGAGCATATAGCGATCTCCTCGCTCTTTGCTTTACATACAATTCGTCATCCTTCAGTTTTCGGTCAGGGAATATAAGAGCGGATTCCGCCTCTCTAATGTCATTTACATAGCGCTTGAAAATATCTGGATCAGCCGCATACGCGTGATCAAAGCCTTCTTGTTTAGGGTCTAACGTGTAATGCTTCTCGATGTATTTAATACCTTTTGTCAATGCCAAACATGCCGCAATACTATTTTGAGTATGATCTGAAAGCCCTACATCACAACCAAAAGCGGTTTTAAGTGTATCAATGAAATTCAAATTCATATCGGCCAGTTTAGTTGGGTAGGCTGAAACACAATGCATTAGAATAAAATCCTTAAAGTTAATTTTAGATAGCTCGTTCACAGTACGCTCAACCTGGGATAAGGTGGACATGCCGGTCGATATGATTAATTTAATCCCTTTAGTAGCTGCATATCGGATTAGTCTCAGGTTGTTTAGATCAGTAGAAGCTATCTTTATGTACGGTGGATTTAAACTGGCCAATAGATCTGTGCTTTGATCACAGAAGACGGATGCTGAAAGAATAATATTTCTGTTGAGTGCATGCTCTTGTAGCTTGGCATAATCGCCATCTTCCAGCATGAAGTCTCTCCGCATCTGTATCACCTTTTTAATATCATAATGTCCATATTTATAGTTACCCGGCAGGTACAGATTATCAGGATAAATGATTTGAAATTTTACTGAATCCGCTCCGGCATCAGCGGCTACTTCTACTAACTCTTTGGCAGTTTCAAAATTACCGTTATGATTGGTTCCTGCCTCTGCTATGATATGTACAGGTCTCTCCATTATTTATTTGCCATAACGTCTGTTGCAAATGCAGTTAGGTTTGATGTCATAGTATTTTTTAAATCAGGCCAAACACTAGAACTTAATGACTCACGTATCTGGTTTATATCACCTAAAGCGTCTATTCTTTTTTCGATTTCCAGGAGCACGTCATCCTTGACGATGTTTATATTCCAATCATCTAAACCCACAGTGTCCAGCATACTTAAAGCCCGCTGGTCGTAACTCAACTTTACAGCGGGGATTCCATAGCTCATAGCTGGTAGAAAGGAGTGTAAACGATAGGTTATGTTTAAACGTGTATTCTTTAAGTAGGAGAGATATGTGTACACGTCACTCGTATACAGAAACTCTACCGTCTCAAAAGAATCGGCGAATGGAATATCTCTGTGATCATGGCACAATATTTTGATATTCGAATACCCCTTAGTTTTCAGCAGGTCAATGATATTCTCGATCTGTGTCTTTATATTGTACTGATGCGAAACTGGAATGCTCATCAATGTGGGCGTTCTTATCGAAATAAGGGCATCGGTCTGGTCATCTTTCGAAATGGGCACCAAGTGTTGGGGCATTTCATTAAGAAATAGGGTAGGGCAACCTCCAACAACATTTTCACAGCCGAGGGAAGAGATATATTCGCATGTGGCTTTATCTCTTGACAGTGAGTAATTACTTGCTTGATTCAGTAGCCTTAATTTATCATCGGGGATCACATCCGTTCGACTTGATAGTACAAGTTTCTTATTATAAATATCGCCTCGTGACATGCTAAATAGCATCATAGGAACACTCAGCGCCTTTAGTGCTACAGGGTTAATCTCCAATTCATTGTTTTCATAAAGATTTCCGCCACCTACGATCAAACCATCACCAAATTGATTGACCTCATATATGGTTTGGGAAGAAAGACCCGCCTTTTTCTGGCTCTCGTATTTACTAGTTGCTGGTAATGAAATTATGTTGAGATGTTGTTTGAATGCTTCTCTCACAAAATGAATTAGTGCAAGGTGTATTACATCGTTACCTACATTAAATCCTTTAGGACGTATATTATATATATTAATCATTATCTTCTTTCAAGATCTTAGTAATTTCTTCGTAGCTAATTGGCTTATTGGCGTCAATAGATTTAATGACTTTCTGAATGCTATTGATATCAGAAACTTCGTCCACTACCAATCTTATATCTTCTAAATTCTCAATGCCTGAGGAAATATTTTTGTATTTGAACGAATTTAAATTTTCATAAAAGTAGGATGTTATATGTTCGTGGTGAGCATCACTACTCAGGTTTTGATAGTTCACTTTAAACATTTGCGCATCAAATACTTCAACAGCCACTCCATAAGGAAATGACCTGGGTGCAAGGTTAGTAACAAAATCTAAATTCTCCGATTCCAACAAATCAAATGCTTGATTAATTAATTCAGAGCTAGGGAATGGGCTATCTCCATTGATACGTGCAAAACTCTTAATCTGGAAGTAATCAATACACTCAATTACGCGCAGATATACATCATGGAGGTGACCTCTGAAACAGTTAATTTGCAGTTCTTCTGCTAATTTAGACAACGGCTCATCACTTGACTCGCTTGAAGTAGCCAGTACTATGTCATAATTACTTTGCTTCTTTAAGTTAAAAACGCACCATTCCAAGAGACAACGGCCCTCAATATTATGCAACGCCTTACCTGGAAAACGTTTAGAATTCATCCTCGCCAAAACAATGGCAGCTTTTTTTATACTCATGGTTCGGATTTTGAGAAAAGGTTCTTCCAGAATTCTGGATTTTTAATCTTCTCATTCAATTCATTGACTTCATAAAAACGATCCAGATATTTAAAGTATTCTTTTTTAAGAGCTGTCAGCCCTTTTAATTCCAGCTTATTAAAAATCCAAATCGTTTTTTTGAATTTAGGGAGTTTTAAAAAAAGTTTTCTGTTGTAGACAGGCTTACCCAGTCTAACCAACAAGTACATTATCAGATATTTGGTATTGATCTTAAAAGATCGTGCTTTATTCGAGCCTAGGTTTTCAATGGTTTTTTTCAAGTAAAAGCCCGTTCTTATGTGGTTTATACCATCATCATAGCCTATTGTATCTTTAATGATTCTGGATCTTGCCTCTAAAATCTTATCATCTATCGCTGATACTTTACCGGTTTTATAGAATTCATCGATGTATTCCTGTATCTCGGCATAACTCTGTGTGATAATAGAGCCTTTGTAAAGCTCATCTCTGAAAAAATCCTGATGTGGATGAAGAAGGAATGTTGGATTATTTTTGATCAACCATGATTCCATAGTCGTAGTGGTATCGAAACCCATCCATAAATCACAAACATTGAGTAAGTCGTCAATGTCATCATAAACAAGATAAAGCACGTTTGAGTAGTGCTTGAGATTTTCCATCTCGTTGACTGTTTTACCTGTGTCAGACGGAATAGATTCTGTAGGATGCTTTTTTAGTATAAATAATGTGTCGGGATTATTTTCAATCAGCTTTTTTAACGTATGCTCTACTTTGTACATGAACTGCTTCATCCATTCAATCCGGTTCGGATCATGTGGTCGAACATATTTATGGTCCGTAATTGTTTTTGGATTAAATAGCTTTCCAAACGACCAACCTGCGTAACCTATTACTTTCGAAAAGTCCGTAAGTTGCTTTTCTTTAAGGAAGTCTTCCTTACGTTGAAAATCGTAAATTTTAAATCTATCGAACCCGACTCCTCCTGTCAATACCAGTCTGTCACTGTACTCTGGAAATCTTTCCTTAATATGATTGTAGGTCCGCTCGGACCAGTAACAGACATACTCATGATAAAGCTTTTCATCTGTATTGTTTCCATAAAAATTATATGTGCCATTAGTCCAAAAGTTTCCTTCAGAAACCAATGCAAACACCTTTATCCCTTGTTCATGAGCATATTTAGAAATATAGAAGTAGTATTTAGATCCTATTGCATTAGGCAGTAAGACTAAATCTGGTTTTCTAAGATATACTTCGAAAACATTCCACTTATGAGCAAATGTTACTTCGCAGTTTAGATGTTTTTCAGCGAAGTAGACCATTGGCATTAAAATTTCAACATCACGGCCACGATCTGTATCCAGAAATGCTAGAATTCGAGTTTTACTCATTTTAGTGGTTAAAAATTTGTTTTATTTGATGATAGACAACCAACCTTTATATGTTGAACCGCAAGTGTTTTTTATTGAATAGTAGTAAGTTCCACTGGATAGACCATTACCATCCCAATTATTTTGATATTGCTTGGATTCGTATACCATTTTGCCATTTCGGTTAAATATTTTAAGCCTTTTGTTTATTAAGTTGTCGGGCACTATAAAAAATTGATTCTTAGAGTCTCCGTTTGGAGTGATTACATTAGGTAGCGAAACAGTCGGTTCTTCAAAAGTCAGAATTATTGAGTCTCTGGCGGATCCACAAAGGTTTGAAACTTCAGTCCAATACAAACCAGTTTCTTGGGCGATGAAGATAGAATCTGTTGAACCATCTTGCCAAAGATAGTTTGCTTCTGGTATAGATGCATCCAGTAATACTTGATCTTCTTCACACACCGTTCTAGACGCTCCCAAATCCACAGTAGGAGCAACTTCAAATTTAAGTTCGATGGAGTCTGATGCTACTCCACAGTCGTTTTCTCCTCTCACCCAGTAAAATCCGTTTTCTACTATCTCCAGTTTAGGCATTTCGGAACCATCTTGCCAAAAGTAAGTGGCATTTGGGAACGAAGCGTCTAGCACAACTTGGCTTTCATCGCATACAGTCCTAAATGCTCCTAAATCTACGACTGGAGCAGCTTCAAATTTAATGTCTATAGAGTCTGACGATATTCCACACTCGTTTTCTATTCTAACCCAATAAAGCCCGTTTTCTACTGCCTCTAGTTTAGGCATTTCGGAACCATCTTGCCAGAGGTAAGTGGCATTCGGGAAAAAGGCGTCTAGCACAACTTTACTTTCATCACATATAGTTCTTGAATTTCCTAAATCAACAACAGGAGTATTAATAAACTCCAGCCGAATAGTATCTCTATCCACTCCGCAGCTGTTTGTTATCTCCACCCAGTATTCACCTGTTTCTGTTATTTCCACGGTCGGGTTTCTTGAGCCGTTTGACCAAAGATAATTGGAGTTGGGCCAGGTCGCATCCAATAAAAATGTATTTCGGTCGCATAGCAATAAATCTACACCAAGATCGACTTCTGGTGCAGTGCAAAGCAAAGGCTTTGACAAACCAATAATTCGTTGGCCAGCAAATTCACCGCTAGAATGTGTCTGCCCTACAGTCGATAATGTTTTTGTCAAAAGGTTGAATTTTCTAAGATTTCTGTTCTCGGTGAAAAATATATCATTATCAATGATCGTGAATCCTAGAATTGCCAAATAACTTTGATTGTAAATCTCAGTAGGTATAGATATAGGGCTTAAATTGTTGAAGTCGAGCTCGTAAAAATACAACTCATTAACACTCGGAGGAAGTCCATCAAAGATGTACAGCTTGTTGTCATTAAAGACCATTACGTCTATGTCAGGATCATTCAGCGATGTATTAATTTCAGTTACAAAGGTACAAGCTCCATTACTCGGATCAACTTCGACTATTGTTTCAGAATAAAAATCTCCATTCGATATGCCCCCGTTAAGGCTCACTGCAGCATATAATTTGGCCTGCACTGGATTAAAAGCCAAACCTTCTACCAGAGGAATTTGATTACCATTAAGAGTAATGGGGCCTATCACTGAGAGTTCTCCAGTGGGTGAAATACCAGCAAGTGTAGGAGACGTTGATCTATCCAAAACGCTAAAGTATTTCTGTAAGTCGTCGTGATAAGTCAAATTATCAAAGGAGGATCCACTGGGCACCGAAGTAATCTCAAACTCAATGTTTAGGTCAGCTGTGTTCTTGTCGATAGAAACTAAATGATTGTTTAATAAACCCGAAAGGGTCGATTGAGAGAATACTATGTTAGTTGCCAGACATATCGTAGCGATCAGTAGTATTTGTGGTTTAGGGTTTATGTAGTCAGCTAATTTCATTTAGGAGGTGAGATATTTTTTTTGTTTG
>JBCCSU010000241.1:0-7423 GCA_039199635.1 Bacteroidota bacterium
GAGTGACTGCTTATTCGTTAAATCATTTACTCCAAAGGGCCTACTATCCTTAAAAAACAAAGTAACGTTGGCCTTTTTATCGTTTCTATCAGTAAGACTTACGCGAAATGTATCCTGAGGAAAATCACAGTCAAAGTTGTAACTGCCAGCTTCAGTGTGGTAATAGGGGATGTCGAATTGATTATTGCCATACGATTTCAAAAACAGAAAAATAATGACCGGTATCGCCAAAATGGCAATAAGAATTAGAAATTGAAAAAGCTTTTTACTCATACCTGTAAACAAAAAAGGCTAAAACTTAAGTTTTAGCCTCAATAAAGATTTTGAATGTATTAGAATCTAATTTCATAAATGGCCGCACCTTCATAGATGAAAGCGATGAGCATCCAAATAATGAAAACCGTAGGAATCAATATTGACCATACTAATACTTTTACTTCATATTTTAAATGCATGAACTCCGCCACTATGTAGAACGCCTTCACAATGGTCATTAAAATAAATATCGCTATCCGGGTGGTGGCCATTTCCAATGGTAAAGTAAATGCCACTAAAAATTCTAACGCTGTAATTAAAGCCATGTAGCCGGCAGTCATCCATATTTTTCGGATTTTAGCCTTATCTACCGGTTGTGGTTGTACGTGAGTAGTTTCTTCCATGATCGCTGATTATACAAGATAAAAGAATGTAAATACAAATACCCAAACAAGGTCTACAAAGTGCCAATAAAGACCTACTTTCTCTACCATTTCATAATGGCCTCTTCTGTCATAGACACCCGTCACTGTGTTATAATAAATTAGAAAGTTCAATAAAACACCACTAGCTACATGTGTTCCGTGGAAACCTGTGATGAAAAAGAAAAACGCGGCAAAATCCGGGGGTCCGTATTCATTCCAAGACAAACCTGCTCCTCCACCACCTACTCCATGAATAAAATGACTCCACTCCCAAGCCTGACATCCCAAAAACACCAACCCACCGATGATAGTCCAAAGCATCCATTTCTCTACATCCTTACGATCCATTCTGTGGCCAGCCTCAACAGCTAGTACCATGGTGACACTACTCATAATAAGTATAAAAGTCATGATACCCACAAATACCAGCGGTAAGCTTATACCGTGCAAAAAAGGAACAGCCTCAAAAACCTTTTCAGGTATAGGCCAATACTCCTGACTAAAAGTGAAAGCATCTGCCGCACCTTCATACGCAGGGTGTGCCGATCTTACCAAACCGTAAGTAATGAGTAAAGCCGAAAAAGTAAAGGCATCAGATAGCAGAAAAAACCACATCATCAGCTTGCCGTAACTCGCTTTTAGTGGTGCCTGCCCTCCATCCCAAATGTTTCTTTTCGGTTCAATAGAAGTAGTAGTAGCTGACATAAATAGACTTTATTTATCTATTGGAATTAATGATTTAACAATAAGAAAATAAACAAATAAATCCAAAGTACATCTAGAAAATGCCAGTATGTGGCACACATTTGAATTTGTGTTAAATTCTTAGAGTGTACTTTATATTTAAAAGTTGAAATTAAGACAATTATCAGAAAAATAACACCACTCACTAAATGAACTCCGTGCAAACCTGATAGAACATACAAAAAAGAACCCGAAGGATTTCCTACAAAATAAACATTATCAGCCACCAGATCAGTCCATACTACTAATTGTGCAATTAAGAAAGCGACTCCTAAAACCGAAGTTATGAATATGGCCAGTTTCACCTTTTCCAGATTATTATTCTTCGCAGATAGTACTGCCCAGTGCATAGTAGCGCTGCTTAAAAGAATAAGTGCCGAAGAGATCCACATTGAAATGGGCAAGTTAAATTGTGTCCAATTTCCTTCACCCTGTCTTACTATATAAGCACTCGTAAGCGCCGCAAAAATCATCACTACGGTAATCATAAATAACCAAAGCCCGAATTTCTGCGGGTGCATTGCCAATGGCTTTTTCGGCTCTTCTACTAATTTTAAATCTCCTGTCATCTTCTCCTCCATTCTATTTTACCATATCTAATAAATAGGCAATTTGAACTATCGGTAAGTACAAAAACGAACCGAACATAATTCTCAATGCCGATTTTCTATTTCCATTTTTCATAAGCGCAAAGGTTTGGCTTAAAAAAAGTACACCACAAACCGTCACGACCATAGCTGAATCAATTCCTGTTATTCCAAACTTTGCAGGTAACAAGCCCAAGGGTATTAAAAACAGCGTGTAAATCATGATCTGTATTGCCGTATTTAGATCTTTCTTTCCACCGGAAGGTAGTAGCTTAAATCCTGCCTTCCTGTAATCTTCATCTGCTACCCATGCTATGGCCCAGAAATGTGGAAATTGCCAGATGAATTGAATGCCGAATATAATTAACGCCTCGTGGCTGATCGCTCCGGTAAAGGCTGTCCAACCTAGCAAAGGTGGAAGGGCGCCGGGAATAGCTCCAACAAAAACAGCTATAGGGCCCACCCTTTTCAAAGGGGTATAGACGAAACTATAAAGTACCATTGACAATAAAGAGAGCATTACTGTCAAGGTGTTGGTGAAAAGCATAAGAATTGATAATCCTCCAGCCGCTAACACAATGGCAAAGATCATAGCATCAGTTCGCGTTAGCTTGTGTGTAGGTAATGGACGGTTCATAGTCCGTGTCATTAACTTATCCAGGTCACGCTCTATTATTTGATTGATCGTAATGGAGGCTCCCGACACCAAAAAACCACCTAGGCATATCCATATTAAACTCATCCAATCCAATGCGCCTCCACTAGCCAATACGTATCCAAAACCGCATGAGAAAGCCACCAGAAAAGATAATCTAAACTTGACCAGCTCATAGTATGCCTTCACTTTGACAATCCATGCCGGATCCGTTATAGTTTGTGAATTATTCAACATTGACTGCTACCTTACTACTCGATACAATTTGCAAAAATAATAAAAATTGGAGCCCAAACCCCAAAGTACCAACTAACAGATGTATTGGCTGCATGGCCGGCGGAACACCAGCGTAAGCCATAGCTATTCCTGATCCAATTGATACCAACAATACAACAGCTAAAGTCTGAAGTAGTTTCGATCCTGAAATGGATTTTCTAAGCAAATAAAACAGCACCAAATGCGCTAATAGCAGCAACCATGAGAATGACCGATGTATGATGAATTCTATCCCCAGAGACTCGATCCAAAGATCACGTGAGGCATTTCCTAGTGCAACGGCTACCTGATCTATGGCTTCCCTAACCTGTGTGCCCATAGCTACCTGAATGAGTGTTAACACCATGCAAACGATAAGCGCATACCTAACTAAAGTGCCTTTACTACTTAGATGTTTACTAGGTGGCGAGACCCGCGTATACAACCAGATCAGAAGAGCCACTATAAGTAAGGCTATAAACATATGGATAGTGATCATCCAGGGCAGTAGATTTGTAGACACTACAATCGAGCCTATCCAACCCTGAAATAACACCAGTAGAAAAGTAAGTACCGCAACGGTAGGAATAGCTCTCTGCTTACGTAATGCAAACGCAGCCACTGCCGTACCTAAGATTAGCAAACCAATAACGGCGCCTATAAGTCGATTAATGTATTCAATCCAGGTTTTAACAGCATTGAAGTCTGCCTCTTCGAGAATAGACTCATCACTTAGGATTGCTTTTGCCGTTTTATCATACCCGAAAGCAGTCAGGTATTTTGCAAAACGCTCATTCTTTTTCGCTCTTTTGAGCGCATAAATATCTTTATAGTTATCAGGCAGTTCAGAAACCTTTGTCGGTGGCACCCAACTACCAAAGCATTTTGGCCAATCAGGACAGCCCATACCCGAACCGGTACTGCGCACTATACCACCTACTAAAATCAAAAGGTAGACGGCTATTAAAGTAATCAGGCTGATCCTACGGAACAGCCTGACTCTCTTTGGTCTGTTATTTTTCATCCACGACCACCACTTTCTGGTCTGAATCAGTTTCAAGTTTGATTAGCTCATTTTCATGAGGTAAATTGGATTCAGGAGTTTCAGAAAATGGTACTGTTTGAGGAATAAAATCTTCCTTTGCACCTGGCTTACTATAATCGTAAGGCCATCTGTATACCGTAGGTATTTTGCCAGGCCAATTACCATGACCCGGATTGATCGGTGTAGTCCATTCAAGGGTGTTAGATTGCCATGGGTTAGCACTTGCTTTCCTACCTCTGTACATGCTGTAGAAAAAGTTAAATAAGAATATAAACTGCGCTCCCAGCGTTAAGATAGCTGCAATACTTACAAACATGTTCAAGTCGCTGAAGGTATTGAAAGTATCAAAGTTCGTGAACGAATAATATCTTCTTGGATACCCAGCTATACCTATATAATGCATCGGGAAAAATACCATATAAACCCCTACGAAAGTGAGCCAAAAATGTATGTACCCCAGCTTAGCATCCATCATGCGCCCGTACATTTTAGGGAACCAGTGGTAGACTCCAGCCAGTAATCCAAAAAAGGATGCACTACCCATTACCAAATGGAAATGAGCAACCACGAAGTAGGTATCATGTAGTTGAATATCAATGGCGGAATTACCTAAAAATATACCAGTTAGTCCACCTGAAATAAAGAATGATACTAACCCAATAGAGAACAACATGGCCGGGGTAAATCGAATATTACCTTTCCATAATGTCGCTAAATAGTTGAATACTTTAACCGCAGAAGGCACAGCAATGATCAATGTTAGCAACATGAATATAGACCCGAGAAACGGATTCATACCTGTGACAAACATATGATGCGCCCATACGATGAAAGATAATATAGCAATAAACAATATTGATCCCACCATGGCTTTGTACCCAAAGATTGGTTTTCTCGCATTTGTGGCAATAACCTCAGAGGTTATACCCAAAGCAGGAAGCAACACAATATATACTTCCGGGTGGCCTAGGAACCAGAATAGATGCTGAAATAAAATGGGACTACCTCCCTGATTAGGAAGCGCCTCCCCACCAATATAGATATCTGATAAAAAGAAACTTGTACCGAAGCTTCTATCGAAAATAAGAAGTAAAGCCGCTGAAAATAAAACAGGGAAAGATAATAAACCGATCACAGCGGTAATGAAAAACGCCCAAATAGTAAGGGGAAGTTTAGAAAAAGACATTCCCTGTGTTCGTAAATTAATCACCGTAGTGATATAATTTATTCCTCCCAATAAACTGGAAACAATAAACAACGCCATAGACGTTAGCCATAATGTCATTCCCAATCCAGATCCATTTACTGCTTGCGGTAAAGCACTTAACGGTGGATAAATAACCCAGCCACCTGAAGCAGGACCTGTTTCTATGAACAACGAAATAAGCATTACTACGCTAGAAACAAAAAAGAACCAATAAGATAGCATATTCATAAAGCCAGAGGCCATATCACGCGCTCCAATTTGTAATGGAATCAAGAAATTACTGAAGGTGCCACTTAAACCTGCAGTGAGAACAAAGAAAACCATGATCGTACCGTGCATGGTTACCAGCGCCAAATAGAATTCGGCATCTATTTTACCCTCGGCAGTGATCCACTCTCCTAGTATTGGACGCAACCATTCCAGTTGCATATCAGGAAACCCTAATTGCAATCTGAAAATTACTGAAAGTAACCCTCCAATTAAGGCCCAAACAATACCTGTGATCAGGAATTGTTTACCGATCATTTTATGATCTAACGTAAAAACATAAGTCGTCCAGAAATTTTCATGATGCTCCTCATGGTGCTCATGACCATCACTGTGCGTCTCTTCCGTTACATGAATATCTGCAATTGCCATAATCTTTTTCTTATAATGAAGCTTTCAAATTATTATCATCACCCTCTACCAAACCTGATTTAATTTTCGCCAGTTCTTGATTAGCTTCAGGCACTTTAGTTAAGTAATCAGGATTGAGCTTTAGCCATGTAGGCTGCTCCGCTTTCCACTTTTCATAATCAGCAGGTTCATCTACCACTAATTTCATTTTCATGGAGAAATGTCCTCTCCCGCATATTTCAGTACAAGTAATGAAATAATCGAATTCAGGATCTTCTAATTCCGACCGCATTTCTGCCGTTGATTTTGTAGGCAAAAATTTAAAATGAGTCGGCATACCTGGTACCGCATCCATTTTAACTCTAAAATGAGGTAAGAAAACACTATGTAACACGTCTCGCGCCCGTATTTTCAATAAAACTTCCTTGCCTTTTGGTACGTGCATTTCAATCGGCATAAAATCATCATAACTATTCTTATCACTCAGATCCATACCAAACTGATTTACTGCGTCAATCATTTGATAGTTGTATTCACCTAAGGCGTTATCTTTAACCCCAGGATATCGTACCCCCCAGGCGAACTGATATCCCATAATCTCAATTACCTCGGCATCAGCACTCGCTTCACTCGTAATGTCGTTCCAAGCTCTCAAACCTGTAAAAACCAAACCGGTCAAAACCAAGGCTGGAACCACGGTCCAAAGAATTTCAATCTTATGATTATCAGGATAAAAAAGCGCTGTCCTTCCCTCCTTGTGCTGATATTTATAACTGAACCAGAATAACAAAATATTAGTGATCAAGAATACAATGCCGGTAACAGCCATTGTGGTCCAGAATAAAGTATCTGTAACTACACCATGTTCAGAAGCTACCGGTAGCGTGTAATCATCAAAATAAACCCAGGAATACCAAAAGAAAAACCCAAAAGCTCCAAAAAGGAAAACCATAAATAACGATCCGTTAACCTTGTTGCTTGTCGTAGCAACTTTCTTATCGGAACCCTTCACCACGCTTACTAACCTGCTAATCCTAAATAAGGTATATAGGATGATAAGCAGTAGTAATACCCCTAAAATGATTATAACCTGAAACATATTCTAAATTTAATATTTATTAAATATGATGATGTAAACTCTCTCCTAACATGGGATGATTTCGGGCGTAAAGTGGAGCTTTCGCCAGGCTTGATAACGTTACAAAGACGAACGCCGCTGCAAAAATCATAAACATACCTATCTCCACAAGCCCAAATCCTCCGTCATTCTGCATTACTCCTGGTGTGATCATTAAATAAAAATCAATAAAATGACCACTTATGATTATCGGACAGACCACTTTAAGCATGGACATGTGCCGCTTCGCATCTCTTGTCATTAATAACAAGAAAGGCAAAAAGAAGTTAAGAATTAAATTAATAAAAAACACCCATTTATACTGACTTTCCAGCCGCTGAATAAAATAAACTGTTTCTTCGGGAATATTTGCATAGTAGATCAACAGAAACTGAGAAAACCATATGTAGGTCCAAAAAACACTAAAGCCGAAAATGAATTTTCCGATGTCGTGTAAATGATTAGAATTTACCACACTTAAATAACCCTTTTGCTTGAGCATAACTACAATAAGC
>JBCCSU010000242.1:0-7414 GCA_039199635.1 Bacteroidota bacterium
CAAAGATGTAGAAAAGCTGGAGGAAGATGTTTTATCAGTCTCCATCAAAAATACTGGTAACACTCTAGTTTATTATGGGTGGAACGACCATTCGAAAGCCTATTCATTAGCGCCTGGTGAAGAGGACAGTTGGGGGTTTGATGGTCATAACCTGGGAGGAAACTCTATCTATTATGATTTCGATAATGGTTCCAATCCATCGCTTACCATCAAGAAACAACTTTCAAAAAATGACTGCTAAATGAGCGGATTCGGTAGTACCATAAAGCCAGATAAAACGCATCTCGATTTTCCTACCCTCACAGAATTGCAGGCGTTTATTACTTATGTGGGGGCTAAGCTGGCTTGGGGATGGTCAGGTACGGTTTTCAGTGATGGTGCAAACGACGGCACCTACACCCTTACCTATAATCATGTAGACGCTGATAAAAACAATTCCGCTAACCTGGTGAAAGATGCCGGAGGTGGTTCCGGAGGATCTGTAAATTGGGGTGGTATTGGAGGTACACTCTCCAATCAAACTGATCTTCAAAGTGTGTTAAACACCAAGCTAGGTTCTGACGATACACTTTTTGAAATTGACGGGGCCTCATTGACCTTGCGAAGAGTTAATGGAAGTAAGTTTTATAGCCTGCTCGTTGGACCTACACGTGTGGGCCTTCAATATACTGACTTATCAGGATCAGGAACAGATTTTCTACAAGTTGATGAAACAGCAGGTGTATTGGCTTATAGTACCCGTGCTGGAAGAACGTTTAAATCAGCTGTCGACGATTCCGCTGATTTTGAGCCGTTGTCCTACGTTTACAAATCCTTTGTAGATAGTAATATAGGCGGGCAAGCCATAGCTGCAGGCTCCCAAACTCCCGGGGCAGGTCAAAATGGATACGTTTGGTCCTGGAATAATGCTAACCAGGAATATGAACTAGTTCCGCAATCTTCAGGCGGTGGAATCACAAACTCAGGTGCAGCTAATGAATTGGTCAAGTCTGATGGTACAAACATTATTGGTGCTAAGTTATTTAGCTCAAATAATGGAAGCCTTTCATTAGGAGATAATACATTCTCCGGGGATAAAATTTTTGAGTTTTTTGGACAGGGTGTTCAAGACGATCTTGTTTTCCGATCAACAGGTGTAGGCAATGGTAGAGTATATTTTGAAACCGGATTAATTGCCGTTAGGAAAAACCCATCGACTATCGACAGCATTTTTATTGATGCATTTAACTGGAGCATCTACCCGCTTAGGCAAGACGGTACAACACAGGACCTCCAATTAAGCGGAAACACTGCCGCGGCACTAAATAATGATGGCGGCGGGGTATTAATTCAAGGTGGTGTTGGAAATGGTACAGGTTCAAGAGGCGCGGTAAAGATTAGGCAAGAGTTTAAAACAGTTACCGGTACAAGCTACTCATTAGTGGAATCCGATTGGGGCAAAGTTCTTGAATTCACAAATTCAAACTCCATTTCAGTCACATTGCCTAATGGACTCCCAGAAGGGTTTCAATGCGCCCTGGTACGTGATACCGGTTCCGGCACTGTTTCCATTACTGCTACTACTACTTTAAAGAGCTCAGGAACCGATATAACCAGTGTTCATGAATGGGCTTATGTCACACATAAAGCAGCTAACGAATGGCGTGCCTCTGGATTAAACTAATTCTCATGAACTTGCTTACTCTACTAGGTACCACTCAACAGAAGGCAAATTCAAATTCTGCTTTAAAACTTGTGTCCTTGGTATCAGACAACGGAGACAATACTTTTACTATTACCACAAAGCTGAATACAGATGCCCTACTGTATGGAACTCCATTTGTGGCAGCCATGGGCAGCTCCACCATGAATGGTGAAGGTCCAACGGTAACCGCCAACCAACTTCGAAATAGAATAGATGCTTGGTTAGCTGCTAATACTACCTCTTACAGGTGGTTCGAAACCGCAACGTCTACCTATACAACTAATAAGGGCAGACCTGACTACACCGATGATCCAGCCATCCAACATCATAGAAATATTGATGCTGTTGCGTCCACTGGAGTAGATATTATTTTGTTGTGGTTCACCTCAAATGACCAGGCTGATGGTGTAAACACACCTGAAACCTATGTCGATCACATTGTAGAAATGATCGATGAAGGTAATAGAAAGGGTGCGTTTGTATTTGTGGCCACACCAGGACCACGTACGTCATTTAATGCTACCGAAAGGCAGCGTTTAATAGATAGTCGTGATCTGTTATTTTCAGATCCAAGAATTGACAATAGTCTAATCATCGATATCCTGGAGCCACTTTCCATTAACGTAGATCCTGGTGATGATACAAACAAGGCAGTGATCAATCCTTCTTTTGATGCTGACGGCGTGCACACAAATGATGCGGGGCATCAGGTTCAATTTGATTTATTGATTGAGGCGTTGGAAAATTACTTCATTCCTAACCCTGGCTATGAAGCAATTGAACTTGAAAGGTCTACTAACCCTATAACCGGATTTACTGTCATTGATGCAGATGCTGGATTAAGCAAAACCTACACCCGACCTGATGGAGTTCGTTATTACTATAGAACTAGGGTCAGATATGCCACTGGTGTATATGGCGATTACAGCAACGTATTTGATTTTCAGCAATCACTTAATTCTACATCGATTGAACAGGTAGTAAAGATTAACTTTAGCCCGTCACCTGCCATTGAAGCCACCTACAATAATTTTGCTTTAGGAACTCCAACATCCGGACAAACTTTATCTAATCTACTGGATGAGACCGGTACAGCTACCGGAATTAGTATAGAAGTGCTCAATGACTGGTTTGGCTCTGGGACAAATGGTGTCAATGATAATTCAGTTTTTCCGCTAAATGTCATTCAAAACAATTGGAGGTTCTTAGGTGATCAAGATGCCGAAACACAACTAAGGATAACAGGGCTGTCCGATGGTAATAACTATACCATCAAGCTGGTTGCCTCAGTTCTTAATGCCCAACCGGATCGCTGGTGTGCCATACAGTATGGAGATAGGTATACCGGAGTAAATGCGGGTGCCAACAATGGATCTGAATTAGCTACAATACATGGGTGCGTACCGGTAGGCGGTGAAATAACCATTGACTTAAAGGCTCCATGGTATGAAAACGGCTATGTGGCCGGACTCATTATTGAACGTGTGGGAGTTGCTCATGTATTGAGCTTGGCTGAGAATCAATCTCATGACATAGACTTTGCCGCCAACTACCCTGAAATCATGCCAGGGGATACAGTAATCATACCTGCAGGAACTTATAACCGGCTTTATTTCAGAAACTTCGTTGGTGATGAAAACAACAAGTTAACTCTAATCAATGGGTCTGGAGGCCGAGTTAATGTAACAGGGCAAAATGCTGCCCTTGGGTTTTATGATGCTAACCATATACGTGTTACCGGTTCCGGATCTTCGGATCAATATGGCTTTCAGCTTCATCCAACCACCGCCGTAGCGGCTGCAAGTGTAGGTATTGGCGGGTATGCCAGTGGATTAGAATTTGAAAGGTGTGAAATATATGATTGTGGATTTGCTGGTTTTTTCCTTAAGCTAGACTTTAATGCGGGTGACTCTTCTACATGGAGAGCCAATTATGAAATGACGGGCTTGGATATTCATGATTGTTGGGTCCATGATGTAGGCGGAGAAGGAATGTATTTGGGAACGACTATTCCAGGTGACGGTACTAACAAACCACATCTCATCACAAATGCCAGGATCTATAACAACCTGATAGAAAATACCGGTTGGGATGGCATTCAACTTTCAAGATGTACTGACCATCAGGTTTACGGTAATACCATTATTAACTACGCTACCGAAAATCAAGCCGGACAAAATACCGGCATATCAATAGCCAATGAAAGTACAGGCAGGGTACATAACAACCGGATTGATACGGGTACAGGAGATGGCATCACCTGTTTTGGTGGCGCGGATAATGTTCTGTACAATAATATAATCATAGATCCTGGGAGAGATGGCTTCTTCATTAACGACAATTCCATAGATGTTGATTACCCTGGCTATGATTCCGGTGCTACTATACGACCTGGTTACACCATCGCGGCCAATACAATCATCAGGCCAGTAGATAACGGTATACAAATTAATGGTACCGCTATAAACAATAAAAGGGTATACAATAACATCGTTGCCAGCGCTGGAGGGAGCAACATTTTTAAAACCAATGGTTCATTGGTTATAGATGAGCAAGGCAATACATATGACACTGTGGCTAATCTTTTATTTGTCGATGAGGCGAATGACGACTATAACCTTGCCGCTGGTAGCCCGGCAATTGATGCTGGAATAGATATTTCTTCATATGGAATAACAGAAGATTACGCTGGTACTTCGACACCAATTGGGGCTAATTATGACTCCGGGGCTTATGAAGCCGTGGCTTCTACACCTTCATCGGTTACGCTAGTACCTATCAACACCGAAAGTAACGGTTCCAGTAATAACCCTAGAGGATATATCAGATATGAGCCTATAGATTACAACACACGTAATGATTGGCCCTTAATTATTTGGCTGCATGGCATAGGTGAAGCTGGTGATGGAGACTCGGATTTAGCCGGGCTATTGGATCATGCCATGATTAATTATCTAAATACAGGCAATGATATATCTTATTTAGCCCTAGCCCCTCAAAGTTTCAACGGCTATTTTGGAGCTAATCGCCTTCATGATTTTATAGAATGGGCATTAGTAAAATACGGTAATAAAATCAATCTTGATAAGGTGCATGTAGCCTGTGTGAGTGGTTCGGGTGCAGGTATAGATAACCTTGCTTTGAATTATCCTGCTACGCTTGCCAAACTGGATACGGTAACTATTGGTGCGGGATTAACAGGGAACGGAGGAACTACACAGTACAATAATTTCGTAGCAGGTAATGTACGTACCTGGTGGCATCATGGTGATGGTGATCTAACCGTCGGTTATGGGGCTACCTTGAACTATTATGAGGGTATTGTACAGGCTTTTGGTGGCCAGGATTTCGACAACCACCGATATACTCGCTATGCCGGCTTAGGGCATAGTGCCTGGCAAGAAACCTATGATAATTCTGGCCGAGATAAACCCCAGGTTACCGGGCAAATCAGCGCCCTTGTAGGTGACTACTTCTTTTGGCAAGCTCCTGACACCTGGTATGAATTCCTTGAGGGTACGGCTCCACCACCGGCTGCGCCGAGTAATCTACAATTAGATAATACCAGTATCAACGAGGAAACCACAGGTGTGGTAGGTAATTTGACAGTGCAAGGAAGCCCAACTCCAGTACTTTCTATCACTTTGAATGACAACCTGTTTAGTCTCACAGGTAATAATGAACTGAATTTAGATGTAGCGCAGGATTATGAAACCATGGGCGCTGTAAAGCAGGTCCAGGTTGAAGTAACCGCCACCAACTCCGAAGGTAGCATAAGCCAGACTTTTGATATTGATATCAATGACATCACGGAAGGTGCAGCGCCTACCATTGTATTCTTGTCTGTCACTAACATTGATGAAAATAACAGCATCAATGATATCATTGGGTTACTTACTGCTGATGGAGATGGTAACAAGACGTTTGCCATTTCGGGTACCGATCAAGGAAGTTTCAATACCAATGTTGATGAATTTAGGGCCAGTGAAGTATATGACTTCGAAACCAAGTCAAGCTATTCGATATTCATTACGGCCACAAATAGTTTTGGCAGTTCTCCACCTACACCATTTACAATCAATATCAACGATGTACCAGAGGGAGGTGGTGACGAATTGATCGGTACATTTAATTTAGGTCGTGCTAGTCGACCTCAGGTTGATGAACTTTTATACCCAGATATCATAAATGTAAATGAGAATACACCTGCCGCTGCTGATCCGGCAATCAATGCCTTTGGTTTAACCTTCCACGTAACAGAAGACTTTTCAAGTACGCCCAATGTTACTTATGAAGTGCCAAGTGATCTGCAGGGTTTCCCTATTGAGGTATGGCAAAATGGTTGGTATGATCGATTTAACGGACGTATTGACGTTGATGATTATAATGATTCTGATCTGTATAAATTCCGAATCCCTGTAAACATCGATAGAACCACTGACACAAGTATAGAAATCAAGATAAATGGTGTAGTGGTTTACTCAAACTTAGTTCATCCTCAAGGCCCCACGGCCACGGTGGTGGAAGTAGCTAATGTAGCCCCCGTTGCTGGGAAAATCTATTATGAGATTGGAGGTGAAGGTGCAGCACCCATAGGTGAGCGATATGGAGGTGTATGCGCAATACAAATTTTTAGACAATTGTAAAATATAAATACACCCACATGGCACAAAAGGAAACTAAAATCAAATTATCAGAAAAGCAGGCTCAACATGTCGAGCGGGTTATGAACGCCCGGCAAATAGCGCATGAGGCCTTCGTAAAGGCAAGTAATGAAGAAGGGAATGTCCTGGATATCATCTGTGATGCGCATGGATTGGAGGCTGTTAACGGACTTCGCTATGAAAATGGTCATCTGATATTACCACCAAAAGAATCAAGGAAATGAGACAGCGTGTACCCGTAATCATCAAAAACATCATTCCACAAGACCAGGGAGGTACTGTTATTATCACTCCGGACCTTGAAGCAATGAAAACGAAAAAAGGCATACGGAAAAATGACCTCTGGCAGAAATCGCCCGGTATGCGTTTGCAAATTGGAATTGATTCAGATGAATTAATAAAACCTTTTGAAGAAGGAAAAAAAGCTTTTGTCACCATAGACCTGCCCGAAGAGTAATGGAGGAATACAGCAATATAAAGAAATGTGCTAACCCTAACTGCAACAAAGGATGGGACGCTGACAAAGTACGCGGTAACAAGAAATATTGCTCTGTTAAATGCAAAAATGAAGTGCATAACGGAAACCGTTTAAACGGAATACCGAAAGTGAATTCTCAGGATCATTCATCACACGTTTTACCCATGGCAAACAACGAATCTATGATGGTACAAATGTACCGCGATCAATTGGCTGATGTAAAGGAAGAGCGTAAGGACCTGCTACGAAAGCTAGAAAGCAAAAATGAGGAACTTACTAAACTCAAAGATCAACTCAATCAACTCGATAAGGAGAAATCTATCATTGAACTCGGTCTGGAGAAAGAAGGTGGATTAAACGGCATATTAAAAGATCCGGAAGCGCTACAGCAAATGATGCCCCTTTTAGGGCAGGTATTGCAACCCATTGCAGCCGCAGTAGGCGGTATGGCTTCAAAGAGTATCGCTGGCCCTGGTTTAGCAGAGGATCCGGAAACGAATCAAATGCTTACGGACTTTATTACGGTTTTTCCGCAGTGGCCAAAAGACATGCAGCAGCTATTCTACCAGATGCTTGAGAAAGTTACCA
>JBCCSU010000243.1:0-7314 GCA_039199635.1 Bacteroidota bacterium
AAATATTACTGATGAAATGGTCGATGAATATCTCGAGCATCATAGAAAGCCCTCCGATCACAGCGATGACAATTTTATAGTTGAATAAGAATTTCATTCTTTCTTGAAACCTATCCACTTTCAGTGGATAGTGGTTTAGTTAAGGAACAGAATAAGGGCAAATCGAAGATAGAAATACCTGAAGTACAGGAATTGATCCACATTGCAATTGCTATAACAAATACAGGTTTAGCTGATTCGAATATGGTGAATCATAAAACTGAATACTATCAAGAAGTGCTCAATTATTTCAAACCATTTATGAATGAGCCCTTGATCAAAGAATTGGACAAAAAACTACCTAGCAGATATGCTCACATTAAGATGGATGCTTGTGGGTACTATTTCGACTCAACAAATCAAATAATAAAAAGTAAAAACTACAGCCAACTTAACTGGTCTTCCGAGAACTATATCGATCCGCTTCTCAATCAACTCCAAGAATTCGCGGACAAGTCTAATTTTAGAGAGTTTTATTCAGCTCATAAAGATTATTATACTGAACAAATCACATTATTGGAAAAAACAGTCCCCCATTCAAAAGCAGTGGGACTGGCTTGAACTGAAGTTTCCTCAACGATATGATAATTACTGGATTACCTTTTCACCTCTGGTTGGTGGTAGTCATTCAACTAACAGGTTTTTAACTGATGATTTTAAACAGACAGCTATGTTTGTGCGAGGTGGGATCAATCCTAAGCGATACTCAGACGAGGTAATAGAAGGGCTTATGACAAGAGTAGTTTTTACGGAAATTGATCATAACTACATAAATCCTACTTCTGATAGGTTTGCTAACGAAATCAAAGACATCTTTAAGAATCGTGAACATTGGACAACCATTGATTCACGGGCTGATTCCTACAAATCTGAACTGTCTGTTTTTAATGAATACATGACATGGGCTGTATTTTCCCTCTATGCGCACGAAAATTTTAATGCTCAAGATTTTGAAATCATAAACCAAAAAGTTGAGTACCAAATGGATAACTACAGAGGGTTCTACCAATTTTCCAGATTCAACAGAAAATTGCTGTCGCTTTATAAAGAGCAAAACCCAAGGCAAATTGAAGAACTCTATCCTCCAATTTTAGACTGGTGCAAAAATAAGATTGCTAATAAACGCTGATGAATGAATGGGTTTTATCTGTCAGGATGCTTTAGTGGGGATTGGAAAGTCCGCCACAAGCTTTAAATTTAAATCAAGGCGTGGCTATGTGCGAGACAAGAGGTTAGTGCTTTCTGATCCCCACTCATCATAGGCTGGACTCTACCTGTCGATATAACCTCTACCCCACCAAACTCTCATTCGGCAGAGAAGTAGTCCGTTTCACCTCCTTTAAAACAAACAAACTTCGGATCTCGCCCACATGAGGTATAGAAGCAATCTTACTGGAGTAGAACTCGTGGTAAGAGTCCAGGTCCTTGGCGATCACCTTAAGTAAAAAGTCCTGGTCGCCTCCTAGCAGGTAACATTCCAATACTTCCGGTACTCGCATTACCGCATCATAAAATTCCTGCGTCTGCTCGAAGCGGTTTACTTTTAAAGAGCCGCTCAAAAAAACTATGATGGAAGGGGCTATTTTCTGACGATCAATCAGGGCCACATATTTGGAAATGACGCCTTCACGCTCCATTCTTTTTATCCTTTCATAAATTGGAGTCTTTGTCAGGTTGAGCTGACTGGCTATTTCCTGTACATTTAGTTTTGCGTCTTCCTGCACAAGCTTAAGTATTTGGTGGTCCGTGTGGTCAAGTGAGGCCATGGGAATATTTCCTAAGTAATGATTATGATACTTAAAAATACAGGAATAAATACTAAAAATATTCTCCAGACAGGAATTTAATCTAAAATACGTATTGTCTTAAGTGTTTAAGACTGTATTTCTTAACTTTGTGGAATACTGAGAAATCAATAAAAACATTATAAACAATGGTTGAAGAAAAATTAAAATACAAAGTAAAAGACATCGCTCTTGCAGAGTGGGGGAGAAAAGAAATTGAACTAGCTGAGGCGGAAATGCCAGGTTTAATGTCAATCCGTGAGGAGTACCGCAACGAACAGCCTTTAAAAGGTGCCAGAATTGCCGGATGCCTTCACATGACGATCCAAACTGCGGTACTGATCGAAACTTTGGTTGAGTTGGGTGCAGAAGTAACCTGGTCATCATGTAACATCTTCTCTACACAAGATCACGCGGCTGCTGCGATTGCTGCTGCTGGTATTCCTGTGTATGCCTGGAAAGGTATGAGCGAAGAAGAATTCGATTGGTGTATCGAGCAAACTTTAGTATTCCCTGACGGTCAACCATTGAACATGATCCTGGATGATGGTGGTGACTTGACGAACATGGTATTTGACAAGTACCCTCAGTATGTAGATGGCATCAAAGGCCTTTCAGAAGAAACTACAACTGGTGTACTTCGCTTGATCGACCGTGAGAAGAACAGTACTTTGGTAATGCCTGCCATCAACGTGAACGATTCTGTTACCAAGTCAAAATTTGATAACAAATACGGATGTAAAGAATCATTGGTAGATGCGATAAGAAGGGCTACTGACGTAATGATGGCGGGTAAAGTGGCTGTTGTTGGCGGTTATGGTGACGTAGGAAAAGGTTCAGCAGCTTCATTGAGAGGTGCAGGAGCCCGAGTGATCGTTACTGAAATAGATCCTATCTGTGCCCTTCAGGCAGCTATGGACGGTTTCGAAGTAAAGAAAATGATAGATGCGGTAAAAGAAGCAGATATCGTAGTAACGGCTACAGGTAATAAAGACATCGTAGTAGGTGAGCACTTCGAAAATATGAAGGACAAAGCTATCGTATGTAACATCGGTCATTTCGATAATGAGATTGATGTGGCATGGCTAAACAATAACTCTGATAGAGACGAGATCAAACCTCAGGTGGATAAGTACACCTTAAAAAATGGTAATGACATTATCTTATTAGCAGAGGGTAGATTAGTGAACTTAGGTTGTGCTACTGGTCACCCTTCATTCGTGATGTCAAATTCGTTTACTAACCAAACGCTTGCTCAAATTGAGCTTTGGAATAATTCTGACAATTACGAAAACAAGGTATACACACTGCCTAAGCATCTCGATGAGAAAGTGGCGGCGCTTCACCTGTCTAAAATCGGTGTTGAGCTTGAAGCACTGTCTAAAGATCAGGCAGATTACATTGGTGTGGAAGTACAGGGGCCATTCAAGTCTGACGCTTACAGATACTAGTCAGTTTTAAGATCAAAATAAGAAAGCCGCTGATCACTGATTAGCGGCTTTTTCTGTTGAATGGCCTGTTGGGATTAAGAGACTACTTACGAAGTGGAAATTGAAATCAACGGACTAATCGAATAGAAGTATTCTTAGTAGCGTATAAACTCATAATGTTCAAGAGTTAGCAACATAGTTCTTCATATTTGATATCTCACTTTATAAGTATCCAAAGCAACATTTGGCACTAAGAATTGATATCGAAGATATCAGGCTTATTGCATGAAAAGCAGTTAATTTGACCTCAGTATTAGTTAACATGTAACGAGAACTTAAAAGATGATAGATCAATCTTCCGAAATTAACTTACTGTCGACCGAAAGTTTTAAAGCTACCCATGATGGGCAAGAGGTAGCACTCTATACATTGACTAATGCTAATGGATGTGTAGCCCAGATTACCAACTACGGTGCTAGGATAGTAGCACTGTGTGTCCCGGATAAGGAAGGAAAAATGCGAGATGTGGTTCTTGGCTTTTCTTCCATTTCGGAATATTTAACTACAAATGATAAATATCATGGAGCCATTATCGGCAGGTATGCTAACCGAATAGCTAAAGGTCGATTCATACTGGACAATAAAACTTACCGCCTCGCTTTGAACAATGATACTAACCATTTACACGGCGGAGAAAAGGGATTTGAGTCCAGAGTGTGGAGCGTAGCTCAAAAACAAACCCATAAAATAACTCTTACTTATACATCAAAACATTTAGAGGAAGGCTATCCGGGCAACCTGACCGTGCAGGTGCTTTATGAGCTTACTGATGATAATGCGCTGACTATTGAATATAAGGCGGTGACGGATCAAAATACCGTTGTAAACCTCACTAACCACGCTTTTTTTAATTTGAAAGGAGAAGGTAACGGTAGTATTTTGGATCATTACATGAAAATTCCAGCAAACAACTTCATTCCGGTCAATGCAGATTTAATACCTACTGGTAAGTTAGATCCTGTGGAAGGTACGCCATTTGACTTTCGTAATGCTAAAAGAATTAAAGACGAGATAAATTCGAGTTATGAACAATTGGTAATAGCAAAAGGGTATGACCACAGTTACGTACTGCAAAATAATGGACAATTAGCATTTGCGGCTGAAGTATTGGAAAAGAGTTCTGGTATACAAATGAAGGTGCTAACTGATCAGCCTGGTATGCAGCTCTACACAGGTAATTTTTTAGATGGTTCTAGCATAGGGAAGTCGGGTCAGGCCTATCAAAAAAGAGATGCCTTTTGCCTAGAGACGCAACATTACCCGGATAGTCCTAATCAGGATTTATTTCCAAGCACTATTCTTACCCCCCAAGAGGAATACCGATCTACTACAGTGTACAAGTTTGGCATAGGAGGATAACTTCCAAGTTCAACTATCGAAGTCTTAGTCATACGTCTTGGTTAAGACCAGTAGCCTTTCCAAAATAGTAAATAACTGAATTTGGTTTGTACTTTTACTGGCTATTGGCGATTTGTCCCTTAATTACGATGAATTGTCCCTATTAATTAATAAATAAGAGCTGTACTTTAGCGATCATAGTGAGAAACTCTAGCCATTCCAATACATAAAACAAACTAACCTTTTGCAGACAGAAAATAATATCAAGGCACTATTTCAATCCAAATTTGATAAAGAGGTAGAGGTCTTAGCCAAAGCCCCGGGAAGAATAAATGTTATAGGAGAGCATACAGATTATAATCTAGGCTACGTATTACCGGCAGCTATAGATTATCATATGTACTTTGGCTTATCCAAGAACGATAAAGGCGTGTTTAATATTTACTCACACACTTTCGAAAGGTTAGTATCGTTGACCGAATCGGATCTGGAACCGGCAGAAGATTCTTGGTTAAACCTAGTTAAGGGCATCATATACCAGCTAAAAGATAAAATAGGTGGTTTTGACATGGTGTTTTTTGGTGATATTCCAGTAGGTGCAGGGCTTTCCTCTTCGGCCGCTCTTTGCTGTGGTACGGCTACCGCATTAAATGCGCTTTTTAATCTTGATTTGAAAAAATGGGATATTGCCAGAATAGCTCAAAAGTCAGAACATGACTTCGTTCACGTAAAGTGCGGAATTATGGATCAGTTTGCCTGCCTGTTTGGACGTACCAACCATGTTTTACTCTTGGACTGTGAAACTTTAGAATTTGAAGAATCGGAGACAGATATTAGCGGATATCAGTTCTTTTTGATTAATTCTAACGTGCAACATGAGTTAAATGAATCTGAGTACAATGCCAGGCGCATAGAAAGTACAGAGGCATTATCTATTCTAAAAAGACATAATTCAGATGTAAACACCTTTAAAGACATAAGCTTGGAGCTAATAAGATCTTTAGAGTCAAATGAAGTCTGGTGGAAGCGTGCTTTTCATATTGTTTCTGAAAATTTACGGGTTCAAGCTGTTAACAGGGCTCTGAAAGAGAAAAATATGCTAGAAGTTGGTCAACTCATTAGCCAAGGTCATAAAAGTCAGAAAGAATACTATGAAATTACCTGCCCAGAAACAGATTTCCTGGCGGAGAATCTTCAGGAAGAACAAATTGTACTAGGAGCTCGACAAGTTGGCGGTGGATTTGGCGGATGCATTTTAGGAATAGCCGAAGATGCTGGTGTTGAAGGCATGCTAGATCGCATCAATCAAAAATACAATCAAGCGTTTAATAAGCAAATCACTAAAATTCCTATCCGAATTTCCAGAGGTTGCCATATCATCCATAATTAAGACTCATGAATTTTTCCTTAATAGATTACCTAATATTTGCAGCATACTGCATTCTAATTCTTTCAGTAGGTCTATTTGTGTCCAAAGACAAGAAAGGACATCAAAAGAATGCGGAAGACTATTTTCTTGCCAGTAAATCTTTGCCGTGGTGGGCGATAGGTGCCTCACTGATCGCGGCTAATATTTCAGCCGAGCAGTTTATAGGTATGTCCGGAGCGGGATTTGCCTCCGGATTGGCTATAGCTTCATATGAATGGATGGCGGCTATTACATTGATCATTGTGGGGAAGTATTTTCTTCCCATTTTCATTAAAAAAGAAATTTACACCATTCCTGAGTTTGTTGAGAAACGGTTTAGCATTGAGCTAAAAACCATTCTAGCTATATTCTGGATCGCCCTTTTTATTTTTGTAAATCTCGCCTCTGTACTTTATCTGGGTGCCTTAGCGCTGGAAGGGATCATGGGAGTACCTATGATTTACGGCATTTTAGGATTAGCTGTATTTTCTGCTGCCTATTCACTTTACGGAGGGCTAAGTGCTGTAGCCTGGACGGACGTGATCCAGGTATTTTTCCTCGTACTCGGAGGTTTATTTACAGCGTATTTAGCGTTAGATGTGCTCTCGAACGGTAGCGGTTGGTTAGCTGGATTTCAGACCTTAATAGAGGCTGCCCCAGATAGATTTCATATGATCTTGGATGAAAATAATCCTGAATATAATAATCTACCCGGCATTTGGGTGTTGGTAGGTGGTTTGTGGGTGGCCAACTTGTACTACTGGGGTTTTAATCAATACATCATCCAAAGAACGCTTGCGGCAAAATCATTGAAAGAAGCTCAGAAGGGTATTGCTTTGGCAGCTTTCTTAAAATTATTAATCCCGTTCATCGTAGTGATACCAGGCATAGCCGCCTATGTTATGGTAAATGATCCGGAAGTTATGGCCAAGTTAGGTGAGCAGGCTATTGAAACAGCTCCGTCTAAGTCAGATGAGGCTTATCCATGGTTATTACAGTTGCTACCCGTAGGGATGAAGGGTATTGCCGTAGCTGCCCTTACCGCGGCAATTGTATCTTCGCTGGCTTCCATGCTCAACTCTACTTCTACCATCTTTACCATGGATATTTATAAAACCTACATTAATAAAAGTGCAGATGATCAGCAAACGGTGAAGGTAGGTCGTTTGACAGCGGCAGTAGCATTATTGCTAGGGGCCGTGGTAGCCCCTGTACTCGGAGGGATTGATCAAGCCTTTCAATACATTCAAGAATA
>JBCCSU010000244.1:0-7311 GCA_039199635.1 Bacteroidota bacterium
AGAACCATATGCCTATACTGAAGCGTAATAAATAAGCTATTCTTGCGTCTGCTTTGGCAAAAAGAAACTTGAACATGGCCTCTTTATTTCAAAACTTGAATATACCCCTTATATATCTTTTCTGAGCGAAATTGATTTACGACATGATAATAGTATATTCCAGCAGACACATCTCTGGCTGTCCATTTACCGTCATAGCTCTTCTTTTCATAGATTGATTTACCATGCCTATCAAAAATTTTAATATCCCAGAAACCATTCTCCAACTCCAACATATCAAAGTAGTCATTTTTACCGTCGCCATTTGGTGTAAAAACGTTAGGAATAAATTTTATGTCTTCCTGAATAAAAACAGATTGACTAAATCTACTTCTGCACCCATTTTCATTGGTAAATACCAGTTCAACACTATGAATTCCGCCTTCACTGTACGTATGATTAGGTGCAGCGTCAGTGATAATGTTCCCGTCACCCATATACCAGGTCCAGCTGCCTGCCGGAAATTCGTCGTAAAGAATTTGAACCATCTCTCCGGTAAAAGGATAACTCACCGGAATTGAAAAGCTTACTGCCGTAGTATCGTATATATTGATCTGGGTATTTTGAGAAATTGGAACCCGACAGCCAAACTCATCTTCCAAAATTAGGCCGGGGTTAAAAGTTCCCAAAGCCTGATAGCTGTAGTCCACATCCGGCACGTTGGTTTCTCTGACAACACCATCACCAAAATCCCATAGATAACTAACGGTATTGGTAGCTGAAGCTTCAAACAAAACTTCTTGACTTAAGCAGCCAGTATCTCGATCAACGCTGTATGACCCGAATGGGCCACCAAGCTTCACAAGCTCATCGAAACGGCTTGAATCTATACAACCAATATTATCGGTGACCACCAGGCTGATATCATAGTTCCCGGGAAAATTGAAAGTATGTGCGGGGTTTTCAAAAGAGGAAAAGAATTCATCATTTATGCGCCAATCCCATTGCACAACATTTTCGGTTTCTGTAGAAAGGAAAGTGCTGGTCAGCGGCGGACATTCCGCAGAAATTTGCTGTGCCGTAAAGGCAGCGCTTGGTTTCTGAACAATCACTTGTTTTGTAATCCGATTGCTACAATCGTCTTGATCGGTAGCTTCAAGCGTAACTTCACGCACTCCCCTCGTTGCAAAGGAAATAGCTGGATTAATTGACAACAATGTATCCTCATCGATATACCATGCATACGTTTGAGCATTTCGCGAATTATTTAGAAGAGATATCTCCTCGTTTACACAAAAGGCACTTTTTGAAAATTCGAAATTGGGAAGAGGTTCAGTGTACTTTACCAAGTCTTCCTCTAATACTGTACACTGCCCTTCAGCATTTTTAATAGTTAGCGAAATATTGTAATCACCAAAATCTGAATAGGTATGAACAGGATTCTGTTCAGTAGAAGTTATACCGTCTCCAAAATCCCAAAGCCATTCTTCAATATCAGGTGTAGCAAGTGAGAGATCCTCAAACTCTACCTTGAGTGAATCACAAAAATTCAACGACTCCTTTTTCTGAAATTCACCTTGAATATCAGCCACTACTATTAAATCTGTCTTTTCAAGGTAATCTGAACACCCGTCCCAATCGTAAGACGTTAGCGCTATGGTATATTTTCCAGGGCTGGTATATTTAACATTAGATGGAGCCATAGTCGAAGAGGTTCGCCCATCGCCAAAGTTCCACACCCATCTTACTGCATCAGTAGAAAGATTGTTAAATTTGATTCCTTCGTTTATACAAACATTCGTATTACTAACAGTAAAATCTGACTGCACATCATAGATATTGATTGCGCTCAGCGTGCGTACGGTACAACCGGTAGTATTATTAGTGGCCAAAAGTGATATGATATAGTTCCCTGTTTCAGAATAGGTATGTGTGCCCGGATCCGCTACAGTACTAGTTTGTCCATCACCAAAATCCCATAAAAAAGAATCTGCGTTCTCAGTATCATTTTCAACGAACACAGTATACGTATCAATACAGTCTTTACTTACTGAAAACTCGGGCTTTGGATCTAACACTGTGATAACATCCGTCAGCACATAATTATTATCAGAGGGGCAACCTTTGTAACTGACAGAAAGGGAAATCGTATAAACCCCAACATCATTGTAAGTAAAGGTTAACGCGGGCTGGGTTGTTTGAAAGGAACGGCCATCCCCTACATCCCAGCACCATAAATCAACCTCTCCCGTTGAAGTATCAGTGAGCCGAACCACCTCCAAAACGCATGCCTCAGTCTTATCAACCTCAAATGATGCCATCGGCTTTTTATCCGCAGGCACAACATTGACCTGTCGCTCTTTTGTACTTGTACAGCCAAACTGATCGGTAATGGTTAGCGCTGCTGTAAAATCTCCAGCTACCGTGTAGGTGTGGGTTGGACTGGCTTCCGAAGAGGTAGAACCATCGCCAAAATCCCAAAGCCAAGTCAAAATTCCATTCTGCGAGAAGCTGATGTCTTCAAATTCAATGGTCTTAGGCAGGCAACCACCTAAGGTTTTATCATCACCACAGGTAGAAGTTATGAAGGGTTTAAAATCAGCAATAATGGGGTTTCCTACATTAATAAACCTTTCATAAGTACGGCTACATCCATCATTAGTCGCTACTAACCTTACCCGGTAGGAACCCAGAGCGGAATACTCATGAAAAGGTTTTTTTTCGGTCGAAAAAGTACCATCACCAAAATTCCATAGATAAGAGTCGCTGAAATTAGAAATATTTTCAAAGAGCACACCTTTATCACAGTCCTGCTTTGATTTAAAATCTGGTGACGGTGGATTTAAAACTGTTACTTCTTGCGTTGAAGTGCTGGTACAACCGTCTGAAAATGTTGCTATTAATTTTGCATTATATGAACCCGCGACAGTATATACATGAGAAGTATTCTGAGCGCTTGAGGTAGTGTTATCTCCAAAATCCCAACTCCAGTTCGTGACATCAGAATTAATACCTGCCAAAAAGCTAACACTTTCCCCTGTACAACTTATTTCCGGGATAACATTAAAATCGGGAGCTGGTTTATTACCCACATTTAGCGTTAAATCATAAGAGTCTACGAAAGAACATACGGAAGAACGTATCTGGAGGGTCACCGTGTATGAGCCTGAACCGGTATAAGTATGCTTAGGGTTAAGCTCAGAAGATGATGAACCATCACCAAAATTCCAGGTGTAAGACAATGTACCCGGGCCAACAGATAGATTAGTAAAATTAACCTCAGCTGGAAATTCACAGAAATCAGTCTTATCCGCCTGAAATTCTGCCTTAAACTCCTCTACTTCTATAAAATTCGTTTTAGTTAATACACTTTCGCAGCCAAATTGATTGGTAGCGGTAAGTGTCACAGAATAATTACCTGCCTGATCATAGGTATGTTCCGGATTTTGCTCATTGCTTACACCACCATCTCCAAATACCCATTCCCAACTTGTCAATGCACCTGAAACAGATGTTGAGTTATCATTGAATGAAACCGACAGAGGGGTACATCCTGATTGGGTATCTGCCGAAAAATCAACTATGGGATCGCTATGAACTGTGATAAATTCGGTCTTTGTGATCGATAAACTCCCATTTATTGTCAGGCTAACAGTGTATGTACCTGGCGTTGAGTAAATAGCACTCGGGTTCTGCAGCGTGGAAGTATTGCCATTTCCAAAATCCCAATTCCAGGCGGAAGGAGAGCCGGTTGAAAGATCAGAAAATTGTACAATAATAGGTGAACAGCCACTGGTCACATCGGCGTTAAAATCAGGGACTTGCGCAAATGAAAATTGAACAAGCAGGAGCGTAAAACTTAATGTGTAGACAACGAAACGAAACAAAAACGGTATAATTAAAGTCCAACAAATGCGCAAGATAGAACTAAAAGAAAACTGCAGCAACCAAAACAGTTACATCCTGATAAAGATCATAATTTTTGTTTCTTACTAAATAGTAGAACAAATAAAAATAAGCTCCGTATATTAGTTCTACAATTTAGTATGTTATGAAAGAAACACGATTAGGCGAGTTTGAAGAGGTTATACTTTTACTCGTTGGTATTTTAGGTGAGCAGGCCTACGCTTTTAAAGTAGCCGAAGAGTTTGAAGAGCAAACAAAACGCTCCGTATCCATAGGAGCGGTACATTCTTCACTCAACAGATTATCGGAGAAAGGCTTTCTCAATTCAGAAATGGGCGCCTCCTCGCCTGAGCGTGGTGGGCGGAGAAAACGCATCTATAAAATAACAGCATTAGGGCAGCGGACGCTAACTGAAGCACGGGACTTCAGAGTCTCACTGTGGCAGCAATTCCCGGGTTTGGGATCAGAATTAGCAGGATTTAGTAGTATTTGAATTTGAAGTTTAAGGACAAAATAGTACCTCCGAAATTTGCTGAGTCTTTACTTGAAAGGCTTATCAAAGATGAACTGGTTGAGGAGGTGTTAGGTGATTTAGACGAAAAATTCTATCAAACGCTAAAAGTAAAAACAACAATACGAGCTAAGCTCAACTACTGGTACCAGGTACTGAATTACATCAGGCCTTTTGCCCTAAAAAAATACAGGTCAAACTCAAACAACACAGATATGTTCAAAAATTACTTCAAGGTTAGTTTCCGAAATCTTCGTAAAAACAAAGGCTATTCCTTTATTAATCTAGGGGGATTGGCTTTTGGAATTACCGTTACGCTATTGATCAGCTTATGGGTACATGACGAGCTATCATTCAATACCTATCATACTAATCACAACAGAATAGCAAGAGTAATTCAAAACGTCACTAATAATGGCGAAATACAAACTTGGACCTCTACCCCTTTTCCTCTGGCTGAAGAACTCCGCACCAACTATAGTGATAATTTTAAGCACATTGCCATGGCCGTATCCTGGGGCGGACATTCTTTAACCTTAAGTGACAAAACTCTCAATAAAGTTGGTGGTTATTTCGAAAATGATGCTCCTGAAATATTGGACTTAAAGATTTTAGAGGGCACCAAAACCGTTAAAGATCCTGCTTCCATTTTATTATCGGAGTCTACTGCTTTGGCTTATTTCGGAGATAATGATCCCATTAACCAAGTGATGCAAGTTGACGAAATGCCACCTGTTAAAGTGATTGGCGTCTACCAGGATATTCCGGAAAATTCTTCATTTGGAGGTTTGGATTTCATTACCACCTGGGATTTTCTCTACAATAATGAGGACTGGTTTCGGACATTTGAAGAACCATGGCGACCCAATTTTGTATCGCTATATGTCGAGCTTAATCCCAACATCGATATCGATAAAGCCTCAGAAAATATTAAGGATGCTAAACTTAAAAATCTCAACGAACACCTTGCTCAAAAGAAGCCTGAACTCTTCCTACACCCAATGGAAGATTGGTATTTACGATCAAATTTTGAAAATGGCGTAAATGTCGAGGGCAGAATCCAATACGTGTGGATGTTTGGTATCATCGGAATCTTCGTTCTGATATTAGCTTGCATAAATTTCATGAACCTGAGCACCGCCCGGAACGAGATAAGGGCTAAAGAAGTAGGAATTAGGAAAACCATTGGATCGGCCGGAAATCAACTCGTTCTACAGTTCTTTGTAGAGTCTTTTATGATCGTACTGTTTTCTTTCCTGGTTGCTCTATTATTGAGTTATGTCACCCTTCCCGTTTTCAACGAAATAGCCAATAAAGAAATCACCGTTCCTTGGTCTAATGTCTACTTCTGGCTAGTTAGTTTATCCTTTATCGTTATAACCGCCATCATCGCCGGTAGCTACCCGGCACTGTACCTTTCCTCTTTTAAGCCTGTCCAGGTATTGAAGGGAACATTTAGTTCAGGTAGATATTCTGCACTTCCCAGGAAAATTTTAGTAGTCTTTCAATTCACAATCTCGATAGCACTCATTATCGGAACAATAGTAGTTGATCAGCAGATTCAATATGCAAAAAACAGACCTGTCGGGTATTCACGTGATAACCTTCTAAGTATCCCAATTACCAACGACGCAGTAATTGAACATTTTGATGCCATCTCTAAGAAATTAAAGGATCGTCGTGTAATTACATCAATGGCAAAATCCGGTAGTGCCTTGACGGCCCTATGGGGAAGCACTAGCGGCTTTAGCTGGGAAGGAAAGGACCCCAATCTCTCTATTGATTTTGGCATGGTGCATTCATCGTACGATTACGGTAAAACCATAGATTGGAATATTGTGGAAGGCCGGGATTTCTCACGTGAATACGCCACGGATTCGTCTGCTGTGATCTTAAATCAAACCGCCGCCCAATTTATGGGGTTGGAAGACCCTGTTGGGCAAATTATTACCTGGTGGGACCGACCTTATACAGTGATTGGAGTTATTGAAGACATGGTCATGGAATCCCCATATGCCAGACAAAACGAAGTGGTTTACTTTCTGGACGAGTACGGAGGAAATATGACCTTTCTAAAGCTTAACCCGGAAATCGGAACAAGCGTTGCATTAGAAACTGTAGAAAGCGTATTTAAGGAGATCAATCCTGAGCAGCCCTTTGAATTTCAATTTGTAAACGACGATTATAACAGGAAATTTGGAAGCGAAGAGCGCGTCGGAAAATTAGCCGGCTTCTTTAGTATTCTAGCTATATTGATCTGTTGTTTAGGGATTTTCGGTCTGACTTCTTTTATGGCGGAACGACGTACCAAAGAAATAGGTATTCGAAAAATACTAGGGGCTTCCGTCAGTAAGCTATGGGAGCTTCTGACCAAAGACTTTGTATTTATGGTGGTAATTTCTGGTATTCTTGCAGCACCTATTGCCTACTATCTGCTAAGCCAATGGCTCAGTAAATACGAATATCATACTTCGATCGAGGCTTGGGTATTCATACTTTCTTGTGCGCTTACACTGGCCATTACATTGTTTACAGTGAGTTACCAAGCCATAAAGGCGGCCACAACGAACCCTGTGAATAGCCTTAGGGATCAGTAAGATATGTATCCCGCCCCACCAAAACTAGCCGAAAAGCTTCTGACGGGCTTGCTCAAAGACGAGCTCATTGAAGAAGTATTGGGGGATCTGGACGAAAAATTCTATGCCACACTAAAATCAAAAACATCAACACAAGCAAAATTCAACTATTGGTATCAGGTCCTTAGCTACTTAAGACCTTTCGCCGTCAAAAAATATCGGTCGAACTCAAATCACATGACTATGTACAAACACAATCTCAAAATTGCTTACCGCCATATCCATAAAAATAAAGGATACTCTTTTATCAATATCTTCAGTCTTACCGTAGGCATAGCA
>JBCCSU010000245.1:0-7304 GCA_039199635.1 Bacteroidota bacterium
ACTTGATTTTCTACGTTCTTTAGGCCTACCCTGACCAGGCGTTTTTCAACTTTACCCTCCTTCAAAAAATAAAAAGTAGAATAATTATTATCGGATTTGGCGAAAATAAATTGACTTGTTTTCAGGGTAAGATGCTTGGATCTTAAGGTTTCGGGAATAATGGTGAATTCGCTATCATTACTATCCTGATTTGGCTTCATATTTTTTGAAAGCTCTGAGGCCTCGGTCGCATTTCTGTTATTCAAGTAAAGTTCAACCAAAAAAATTAGAATAATTAAAGGAAATATTCCCACAGAAACTGTAATACCAACAAATTCAAGAGGTGTATGCTGTGGGGCAATATGAGCGCCAACCGTAGAATTGTACGTATAATTCAAGATTGAAATGATGGTAAAAGTGACTAAAAGAAAAAGCACCTCTTTTCTTATCTGCCAGTTTTCTTGGTTGAAAAGATAAGGAAAAACACTGGGTAAAATGAGATAGGTAAATGCAAGAACCAGCGATACGCAAAGACCAAACCCTGCCAGAAATAAGTATTGGTGTTCCTTGATCTCTGTGGCTCCGTAAGGCTTGTAAATAAATAGAAATATGGATACAAAAACCCCAAAACCGATAACGAGAATAAGTCTCCATTTTAAGGATTCTATCCTAGGGTAAGGTTTACTAAGCCAGTGTAAAACCAGCGATCTCATAGATTAAGACCAATTGGTATGAAAAATGCCATCCCTATCTGTCCTCTCATAAGTATGGGAACCAAAGTGATCACGTTGGGCTTGGATTAGATTTAATGGCAACCTACCACTGGTAATAGCATCAAAATAGGTCAAACTATTTGATAACCCTGGCAGTGGGATGCCGTTCGTAACACCGTAAGCAATTATTTCACGTGTGGCCGTAACCGTATCTTTCAATTTTTCGACAAAGGCAGGTGCCATTACAATATTTTTAAGTCGATTATCACCACGAAATGTTTGAGCTATATCATCAAGCAAAGCCGCCCGAATAATACAGCCGGCTCTCCATATTTTAACCACCTCTGACATATTCAGTTCGTAACCATACTCCTCTGAAGCCTCTACGAGCTGCTGTAAACCCTGGGCGTAGGTAATAATAAAACTAAAGTAAAGTGCGTTTTCAGCCAAAGTGACAAAGGTTTGCTTGTCCACCACCACCGGTACAGGTTTTTCATATAGCTTTTCAATCGCTAAGCGCATCTCCTTAAACGCAGAAATCTCACGCATGCTCACAGCAATATCTATTGACGGCACTGGAATGCCTAAGTCCATGGCATTTTGAGAGGTCCATTTACCGGTGCCCTTCTGTTTTGCCTTGTCCAGGATCATATCTACCAGCCTGCCTTCGGTAAGATCATCATCCTGACTAAATATCTCAGCAGTAATTTCAACTAAAAACGACTGTAAACGACCATTATTCCACTCACCGAAGGTTGAACTCAATTCGTCATTGCTCAAACCTCCGGCCTTTTTAAGCAGGTCATAAACTTCTGAAGTAAGCTGCATTAAACCGTACTCAATACCATTATGGACCATCTTGACGTAATTGCCGGCGGACTTAGGCCCGAGATACGTCACACAAGGCTCGCCATTAAATTTTGCTGCTGCCGCCTCAAAAATAGGTTTGATGTGTTGATAAGCCTCCTTATTCCCACCCGGCATAATACTGGGACCTCTACGGGCTCCTTCTGCTCCTCCGGAAACTCCAGAGCCAAAAAAGTTTATCCCTTTTTCTGCTAAATAGGCTTCTCTCCTATCCGTATCTGTGAAAAAGGAGTTGCCTCCGTCAATAATAATATCACCCTCTGATAAATGTGGCAATAAGCTTTCTATAGCCGTATCTACCAGTTTGCCTGCTGGCACTAACAGCATAATTTTTCTTGGGGATTTAAGCAAGGCTGTAAACTCTCCGGTATTGGTGGTAGCTTGAACTTTAGAAGTATCACCACCGGATGAAATTAACGCATCTACTTTAGACGAGTCCAAGTCTAGGCCACATACGGAGAAACCTTTACCGGCAACATTCAAAATAAAATTATGCCCCATTACTCCGAGACCTACTAAACCAAAATCGTACTTATGTTCCATCATTTGAAAAACTTATATTAGGCGATGTAAAATTAAAGGATCAATATGACATCATTTTCAATTAATAAAAACGAAGGTCTTTAATTTTACTTTATTGAGCCTAATCCTATGAAAAAAACCGACAACCAAATGCTCATTATTTTTGGAGCATCGGGTGATCTCACCGCGAGAAAGCTTATTCCCGCCCTATTTACCTTATTTCAAAATAAGGATCTTCCGGATAACTACGTAATACTGGGAACCAGTAGAAGTGCTTTGTCTGATGAAGATTTTAGAGACAGAGTAGCATTGGAAAGTGCTTACATGAAAGAAGAAGATCAGCAAAAATTGAAGGTTTTCTCTGAGAAGATTTTTTATCAACCGATTAGCAGCTATGAAGATAGCTACGAAAAACTCAAAGAAAGGATAGATAACCTCGACATTTCTTTTGATACTAATGGTAACTATATTTTTTACCTCTCCACACCTCCTAGTGTCTATAAAACCATAGCCCAGCGGTTATCAGAAGCTGACCTCAGTGATCAGACAAAAAGCTGGCGTAGGTTGATCGTGGAAAAACCTTTTGGCTATGACTTAAAAACAGCACAAGCCCTAAATAATGACTTGCTTGAATATTTTGAAGAAAGCCAGATCTATCGAATCGATCATTACCTGGGAAAAGAAACCGTTCAGAACCTGTTAGTAACCCGCTTCAGCAATAGCGTATTTGAGCCGCTGTGGAATAGGAATTACATCCAACATATAGAGATCACTAATGCAGAAAGTTTGGGTGTGGAAAAGCGAGGTGGGTATTATGATAAATCAGGAGCCTTAAGAGATATGTTCCAAAACCACTTACTCCAAGTACTATCTCTTGTGGCCATGGAGCCTCCCGTGCAAGCTAATTCCATGGAGATCCGAAATGAAAAAGTGAAAGTATTGAAGGCTATGCGCATCATGAAAGATGAAAAAACACTTTTTGAGCACACCATTAGGGGGCAATACCGACCTTCAGAAATTGAAGGGAAAAAAGTAAATGGTTACCGGGAGGAAGATGGTGTAGACCCCGAGTCACTCACGGAAACCTTTGCCGCTATTAAATTTTACATTGATAACTGGCGATGGAAGGGTGTCCCTTTTTATGTGCGCACCGCCAAGCGAATGCCTACTAAAGTAACGGAAGTGGTGATCCATTTTAAGGCAACACCTCATAGCCTGTTTGTAGGTGCCGATAAAGACAACAAACTTATTATTCGCATACACCCGGATGAAGGTATTATGATGAAGTTCGGTGTTAAAGTACCGGGTCAAGGGTTTATCGTAGAAGAGGCCAATATGGATTTTTACTATTCAGATATAGCCATTAATGGAGTTATGAATGCCTACGAACGGCTGTTGCTGGATGCTATGCAGGGGGATGCTACCTTGTATGCCCGCGGCGATGAGGTAGAAGCTGCCTGGCGTTTCGTTGACCCAATTCTGAACTATTGGAAAGGGACTAAAGCGCCAATGTATGGTTATGCTGCCGGTGTTTGGGGGCCGGAAAACTCGGACGATTTAATCCAGGGGGATTACGGCTGGAGAAACCCGGGGCCTAACCTGGCAGACGATCCGGGGTATTGTGTTTTGTGTTAACCTACATAACAGTCGTCAAACCACTGCAAGTAATCAGACGACTAAGATATAAGATTTGAATTATGGAAATCAAAATTTATAAAGACAAACAAGAAGTAGCCCAAGCCTTTTCTGCTTTTTTGATTGAAAGAATATCGGATAATTCAAAATTCACAGTAGCGCTCTCGGGCGGCAGCACTCCAAAAGTTGTTTTCAATTATCTGGCTGAAAATTTTCAGCATTTAGACTGGAGTACGGTACATTTCTTTTGGGGAGATGAAAGATGCGTACCGCCAGATCACCCGGAGAGCAATTATAAAATGACTATGGAGCATTTACTTAATCATATTTCTTTACCTCAAGAAAATATTCATCGCATAAAAGGTGAAAACAACCCCCAGCAGGAGGCTGAACGGTATGGAAATGAACTTGATAACAAGTTACCCGAGGTGGAGGGAGTACCTCAGTTTGATCTGGTCATATTAGGTATGGGAAGTGACGGTCACACCGCTTCTATATTTCCGCACGATATTGAGCTATGGGACGCTGAAAGCAACTGTGTGGTAGCCGAGCATCCGGAATCAGGACAAAGAAGAGTCTCATTAACCGGAAAGGTGATCAATCAAGCTAAAGAAGTAGCCTTTTTGGTTACGGGTGCAGATAAAAGTGAAAAAGTATCCAAAATATTATCAAAAGCTAATATCCACGAGAGTTATCCGGCTTCATTGGTCAACCCGATATCAGGCCAGTTGTACTGGTTTTTAGACGAAGCCGCTAATTCAAAATAGCCTTTCCGGGAGAATAGTTTTGTGTATTCGATTACACGAATTCACTTAGCAGCCATTCTCAGACAACCTAACGAGCTAATATGCTTTTGATCCGGTTATGGTCGAAACGTATATTGCCTTTTACGTAAGTTTAAATAGTACAAACATTTTAAGTTATGAAAATTCATAGATCTATTAACCTATCTATAGTCATTATACTTGTATTAAGTTCTTGTGTAGCCAAAAAGAAGTATGCTGAGCTGCAACAGCGTAACAGTAGTATGCAAACTCAGCTTACCTCTGAAGAAGAGGAGCTTGAGAAATGTGAAGCGGAAAAGGCCCGGGCAATAGCTGAAATAAGTGCTCTTAAAGCCACTAACCAAGGTTTACAGGAACGTATCAAAGACCTTAACAACACCAATGCCGCCCTACTCAACAATACAGGTGATTTGGCTACACTATCTAAAAAGGCGGCCGAAAATCTTGAAAAGTCTTTAGAAAGTATGAAAGAAAAGGATCTGCAGATAAAAAGCCTAAGAGATGCCGTAAATAAACGTGACTCCGTTACGCTGGCATTGGTGACCAGCATCAAAGGAGCTTTAGGGAATCTTAATGATCAGGATATAGAGGTAAACGTGGAGAAAGGAGTCGTATTTATATCCATTTCCGATAAACTTTTATTCACCAGCGGAAGCTATAAGATATCAGAATCAGCAAAGACTATTTTAGGAAAAATAGCCACCATTATGAAAAATAAGGAAGAAATAGATTTCATGGTGGAAGGTCATACCGACAACGTACCTATAAAACAGAACTGCATTGCGGACAACTGGGAACTTAGTGTACTCAGGGCTACGGCCGTAGTAAAAGTGCTTCAGGAAGATTTTAGTATTGAACCAGAACGTATGACCGCAGCCGGCAGGAGTCATTATGTACCTCTGGCTGAAAACACCACGGACGCAAATAAGGCGAGAAACCGGAGAACTCGTATTGTCGTACTTCCTAAGCTTGATCAGTTTTACGATATGGTAGAAAAAGGTATGGAGGAAGCTAAGGCCAATTCGCAAAAGGAATAAAACAAAAAGGACAAACACCTGAATCCATGTAGATTTAGGTGTTTTTGTTTCGGTCTGAAAGGTTTAAGGACTGGTTACCCCCATAGTTTCACTTATCACAGTAAATGGTGTTTCTTAAGAAACGAATCTAACTCGCTGATCTTTGGGTTTTTTAGAAATTCCTTGTCATAAGTGACTGTTGGAAATTTCAGTACACCATTGTAAAGTGCTTTTACCCGTTCTGCAGCTTTTTCGTCCTCTTCTACGTTATAATCTTCGAATTCAACCCAAATGGATTGCAAATAATTTCTGAGGTTCGCAGATTTCATGCACCAGTCCGCTCCGTAAAGGTGAAGTTTATCCTTACTCATTTGACATATTGTTCTGTACTTGTTGTTTTTTTCCTATCAACGCAGCCAAGGCAGGCTGTATCTTTTCGGCGTTCCCAACTATGAAGGGAGTCAAAGACATTAATAATATGGATACGGCCAGAAATATCTGGTAGTTATTCATGCTGATCAATTGATATTCGAGCCCGCTTTGAGCCAATACAAAAGAGAACTCACCTATTTGTGCAATGGAGAAGCCTGCCGCCAAAGCGGTCTTCCAATCGATCCTCATGATTTTTGCGGCCATAATTCCGGCAATGGCTTTCACGGATAGTGAGAAGAAAAACCAGAAGACTATCCAGGGAAGATCAGTCAGAAATATCTTATAGTCCAGCAGCATACCCATGGAGATAAAGAAGAAGCTCATGAATACATACCGAAACGGTAAGAAGCACGAGATAGCCATACGGTTATAATCCGTTTCAGCTATGATAAGCCCGGCGATAAAAGCACCCAAAGCTAACGACAGCCCCAGCTTCTCCGTAAGTAGCGCTATACCGGTCACAATGAAAACGGTAGCAATAAGGAAAACCTCCTGACTTTGCACTTTCATCACAGTTTTTAGAAAAAATGGAATTACATATTTGGCCAGCAAAAAAGCAATCCCTCCCATAAGCACCATCTTACCAATCAACCATAAAAGCGCCACACCCGGACTTTCGCCCTCTCCTGCCAATATGGGTGTAAATAACATTAACGGTACGATCATAATATCCTGAAAAAGAAGTACGGCCAGGATAAACTTACCATGTGGAGTATTGATCTTATTTCTATCCTGAAGTACTTTAACTACGATAGCGGTACTGCTTAGGGCATATAAAAACCCCCAGAAAACACTTTCTTCTACAGAAGGGCGCATAAGTAGCCAGATAAGTCCCGCGGTAAGGATGATCGTTAAAAACACCTGGGAAGCGCCACCGATCAACACATAATTCTTGATGCGCTTTAAATTGCTAAAAGAAAATTCAAGCCCGACAGTGAAAAGCAATAGTATAATGCCAATCTCCGAATAGATTTCCACCTCTTCCATATTCGAGAACAGGCCCGAAGTGTGAGGACTTAAACATACACCGGTAATCAGGTACCCGATAATGTACCTTATCCGTAGCATTCTACAAATGATGATGACTAAAGTAGCCAGGCCAAAAATGGCGCAAATGTTAATAAGAACCTGATGTTCCATAATGTAACTTACATTCAGTAATCAAAACTCAATAAAACAGCGTATCATTCAAATCAATATGGGCTAAAATATTTCTGGGGCATTGAGATTAGTTATGCTTAAGTAAGTATAAAGGTATCCACCACTTTTCTTTTAGGTAAATTGATTTTACTGTGCAAAAATATAAGCAGGTTCAACATATAATCTCATTAGCGATTACTCTGAAAAGGCAGTAT
>JBCCSU010000246.1:0-7279 GCA_039199635.1 Bacteroidota bacterium
AGTGAGCCCTAACTATTTAAGAATAACAAATTTGTACTGAGATAGACCTTTGTCCCAAGGATTGCTTGATGCTGAGATGTGCTGATGCCGTTGTGAAGGGTGAGAAATACCTTGTAAATAATTAGAAGCTGCCATCTAGCGAAATAGGTAAAGGAGGTATCCAGCCTAACTGAATTCGTTAGGCATGGAGCTCCTCCAATAACTACATCTAATCTGGCATTAGTAAAAGGCAGATAATTCTTTCTTTGTTGGCAAGCGTTGGATTGATCGTTTCCTACCTTCTGAGATTCCCTCTCGTTTTTATTGATCTACTCTTTATTTTGCCAATTTTAAAGAGTCTTTAAAATAGTTTATTCCACGAATAGCTTAAACTTAAGCGTTCTTTCTCCTTTAATAAATTGGATATGGTTTAATCCTTTTGCTTGAAGAGTTAGATCAAGGTTTTTTTCTGTGATATTGAATTTCTCTAACAGTATCTTACCATTCATATCCACCACTCTTACATCTCCGTTAAGCATATCATCGGGGAGGGTTAAATGTAAGGTTTCACCTACCTTAACTGGATTTGGATAAATGTTAAGGCCAAACTCTTGTGCTATCTCCTGTTCTGTTACTGATTCTTCCGCTGTGCCCTGAGCACTTGCCACTCTACTTCTTGCCGAACCATTTCTTACAGAATAAAAACGCTTGTTACTCCCGACGGTCTCATAGGTTGAAAATGGGTTGTTTCCAGGGTCTTTATTCGGTTCTTTACCTCTGGCTCCCTTGTATAATCGGCTGTTGTTTTGGCATCTTTTGTTCTGTCCTAAAACCGTATTATGATAGACGTAATTATCCGTTCTGGAGTCCGTATGTACATCAGCCCATGGTCCCATTACCGTATACCTGGTAGCACCTCCGGCACTTGCTAAAGAGGAATTAATCCTTATGTCATTATCTTCAATAAGATTGTTTCCACCATCATCGTTATGAAAATTAATATCCTGATTTATCGTATTCTTGAAAACTACATTATATTGAGCGAAGGACTTTTGAATGGTAAAATGGCGCAGGTGCTGAATAAAGTTATCGTATATTAAACAGTCACCCGATTGTATAGAAAAGTAGCCATGCCCCCCGGACCCTTTGTTCCACACTCCGTCTATCGTACACCTGCGAATGGTGTGGTGGCCTCCTCTAAAGGTGCTTACAGGACTACCTCCGGAGTTAATTATAGTTACCTGATCCAGAAAAATATTTTCGCTTCTGAGAATGTTGATCATAATATTGTTGGCATTTGACCTAGTATCTGACCAGTTATAATGATTTGGAGTACCGCCAAACGGACCTTCAAATCTCATTCTACGAATTCCACCGACCACATGGCCGTTGGAACCAGTAAGCCCATTAAATTCAATCACTTTACCGTCGGTTCCGGAATTATTGGTACTTAAGGCATCTTTGATAATAGTACTACTACCCGTGCCTTGTAATACTACATTTTTAGGCACGTTTATAGTTTGGGTAATGGTATATGTTCCCGATTGGAAATTGGCCACTCCTCCGCCCGCCGAGGACAGATTATTCAATTCGGTTTGAATGCGGCTGTTATTCATCCAACGTCTGATCTGAATGGTAACATTTCTATCCGGATTTCGAATTCCACCTTCTACACCAGCATCGGCCCATCGTTGTTGCTTATTCCAAAAACCGGTAACGGTACCTGAGCCATCGAAGACCCATCCAGGGTCACCAATCACCTGCGCATTTAAGAAACCTCCAAATGATAAAAGCACTAAAGACAAAAGAAAAAGCTGTTGCAATTTTTTCATTTTATTAATATTTATTAATTGATAAGTTAAAATTGAATGAACTAAAACAGCTATATTTTCATAATAGTACGATTTCATGTTTCAATCGTACCGATCCATTACTCTTTTGCAGGTTACTTTCTAGCAGAGATTTTTATGAGACCTGTACAATAATGCTACTTACTTTCTCTGATTAATATGAATTTATAATCAACTGAATATCAAATTTTTACAATCCCCGGTAGAGTCATAATATATCGTTATATACTGCAGTCAGAGCATGATAAACCTGTACCATATGAACGAAAAGGACTAGATCTTTTTGATTATTTTGTACATTCGTTAGCATCAAGCACCGTCCAGTAAACCTCCCTTAAAGTCGGCCGGATGAAAACGGATATCCCAAGAATCAATTTTGACAAAAGCCAAAACCTGGGAATTGAGGTGATGAGTTTCAATGACCTTGTCAAGAAGCTTAGTCTTTCGAAAGGTCATAATCCCTACGCCATACACCGAATTGAATTTTTCCTGATCCTGATGGTAACCAGGGGCGCTTACACGCACTTTGTCGATTTTGAATTATTCAGACTTACCAAAGGAAGTACCCTATTCGTCTCTAAAAACCAGATACATCATTTCACGAAAGATCTGAAGGAATGTGAGGGTTTCTGTATCATTTTTAGAAATGAGCTGAATAGCACCATTAACTTTTCTCTTGAACTTTTAAAACTCAACCGTATTTTTAACTACCACCTGGGATCACCGGTTGTTCATCAAAATGACATGAATGATGACAGTTTAGTAGGCCTTGGAGCCAATCTTTATCGTGAATACTTGGTATCGAGTAGATTTGCAAAAGCGGAAATTCTTAGCGCATTATTGCAAGCTTTACTGCTCAAGGCTGAACGTGCAAAGGCATTCCAATCTATAAGTGGAATAAAGATCCACTGGCTGGACCTGTTCAATAGATTTAAAAATAGGCTTGAAAAAGAATACACCACTACGCGTAATTCCCGAGCATATGCAAAGGAGCTCTTCATTTCTTATAAGTTCTTAAATGAAATTGTAAAAAAACTTACCGGTAAAACGGCTAAGGCTTTTATTGACGATTATGTCATCATTGAAATTAAGCGTTACCTGGTGTCGACACCTTTATCTGTCAAGGAGATCAGCTACAAGACCGGGTTCGATGAGCCTGGCAACCACGTGAAGTTTTTCAAAAAAAATACGGGAGTAACGCCACTAAAGTTTAGGCAGCAATTTCAATAGCGGTTACACTTTTACCATTTTTCTCACCATTTTGATAACCACTATCCCGGGCAAGGGAAGGAGCTTTACTCCATCGATTAATTAAACTAACGAAGATGAAATTTAAACTATTCATTATAGCTATGGCGGCATTAGCTATAGTTGGCTGCACGGAAGGAAAAGAGTCCGTTTTGGAAGTCACACGTTTTAGTCTAAAAACAACGGCAAGTGCGACTGTATTCAATAAATTGGATGCTGAAGTCGAGTCCCAGTTTACCAGTAAACAGCCCGGATTTATCAAACGCCAAAGTGGGGTAAATGAGCAAGGAGAATACGTGGTATTAGTCTATTGGAATACATTAGCGGATGCTGAGGCATCAATGAATAAATTCATGGGTGATCCTTCTGTGGCTGATTATGCCGCTTTGATCGATGGTTCTACTATGAAGATGGCTCGGTATACTGTTCATGATGAGTTTAACGCTGAGGCTAGTAATTTTGTAGAGGTAATGTCCTACCGGACTTTAGACCAGGTGGATTCAGGCGCTCTGGCCAAGATCAATAGTAAAGTCAAAAAGGAGGTTACCGCCGTGAGGCCCGGGTTTGGTCAGCGTATTACGGGAGCGAGTGAAGATGACGCGCAAGTGGTAGCCATCTATTGGGATACCAAAGCTCATTCAGATGAAGCACTCCAGCCGTTCATGGATCACCCGCTTTCCCAGGAGTTCATGAGTATGATGGATCAATCTACAATTAGCATGGGACGGTATGAGATGATCACAGCTACCGAGGCAGAGATGACGAATAAGGACAAAGTGGTGGCTCTTCTCAACAGTTTTAATACAGGTGATCAGACACCTCTCTCTTACATTGATCCTGGAAAATACATTCAGCATAACCTGGCTGTTGGTGATGGCCTGGCCGGCTTTGCGGAAATAATGAAACACGCTCCACCTCAGGGGTTCAAAGCCAATGTTATCCGGGCTTTTGAGGATGGTAATTACGTATTTACGCACACCGAGTACGACTTTTTTGGTCCTAAAGCCGCGTTTGACGTATTCCGTTTTGAAGATGGGAAAATTGTAGAGCATTGGGATAACCTTATAGAAAAACAGCAGCCCAACCCAAGTGGCCGGACTCAATTTGATGGGGCTACTACCCTCAGCGATTTAGACAAAACAGAGGCCAATAAACGGAAGGTTAAAGAATTTGTAGAAAAAGTACTCCTTAACGGTGAGATGAACAAAGTTACCGACTATATCAATTCGGAAAAGTACATTCAGCACGATCCTGCGGTAGCTGACGGTTTGGAAGGGTTTAGTGCAGCGATGAAGTACTTCGCGGAAAATAATTTGACGATGGAATACACCAAACTGCACAAGGTACTCGGTCAGGGCAACTTTGTACTCACCATGAGCGAAGGAAAATTTGGCAAAGGGGAACCTACTGCATTTTATGATTTATTCCGATTGGAAAATGGGTTGATCGTAGAGCACTGGGATGTTATTGAAGCCATCCCTCCTCAGTTTAACTGGAAGAATACTAATGGTAAATTCTAAAGGGTTGCGAAGTAATTTATAAACAAGGTACTATAACACACATGGTAAATACATTACAGATAGGATCAGTTCTTGACTCACTCTACCGTGATGCTCAACAAGACCATCTTAAAATGATGCAGAGTAGAGTCAAAAGTATTTTTCGGCCGATGCAGCCAGCTGATTTTGACCAGGCTTACCTGGCTATTTTAAGGGAACAGGGCGAATTTCTTACGCAACTCATCGTACAGAAGGAATTGAGAAACCTGGTGGAATTTGGGACTTCTTTTGGTATTTCGACTCTATTTCTAGCCGAAGGCGTTTTAGAAACAAGCGGCAGAATAGTAACTACAGAGCTCATTGCCTCTAAAGCGGAAAAAGCCCGGGAGAACTTTAAAAAAGCGGGTGTTGATCATCTGATAGAGATCAAAGTTGGAGATGCACGAGATACGCTGAAAGGCCATAAAGAACCTGTAGACTTATTGCTTTTAGACGGCTGGAAGAATTTGTATTTAGCGCTGTTTCTCCTGTTAGAGCCTAATTTTCATCCGAAAACATTGATCTATGTAGACAATGCAGACATGATAGAAACAAGGAATTTTCTACATACCATTTTGAAAGATAGAACGTATCAATGCGAAAACCTGCATGCAGGAAAAGCCGCATTAATAACCCTCAGAAATTGACACTTAAACAGTACTAAAAATGAAAGTTGCTATCACCTTGGCCGGTGGAAAGCTTGGATCGGCCATTGCTCAAAAGCTAGTAAAAGAAATAGGCAATCAGAACGTGGTAGGCATAGCGCGTACGCCAGAAAAAGCCAAACATTTGGGCATTGAAATCCGCAAAGGAGACTATAACAGTCGTGAGGATTTTAATGATGCTTTGAAAGGTATTGATGCGGTACTGATGATTTCAGGTATGGATCATCCGGAAAAGAGAATTCAACAGCACAGAAACGTAATCGAAGCGGCGAAAGGCAATGGAGTACGAAAAATCGTTTACACCAGTATTGTTGGTAAAGAAACGGGTACCTCATTTAGCCCGGTAGTGAGTAGTAATCGGCAAACCGAGCAAGACGTTAAGGATTCAGGCCTTCAATGGGCGATCGGCAGAAATGGCATTTACATAGAACCAGATGTTGAATACATTGACACCTACACGAAAGAAGGAGGAATCATTAACAGTGCTGGCGAAGGTAAGTGCGGATACATCAGTAGAAGTGAATTGGGGTTTGCTTATGCGAAAATGCTTTTGGAAGAAATACACCATGGACACACGTATAATCTTTCAGGAAATCCTATTAGCCAACAAGAGTTAGCGGAGGCTATCAACAATGTCTACGGTACTCAACTATCCTACACGGCTATCTCCGCTGAAGCATACGAGAAAGAGCGAAAAGAAGCTTTAGGGGATTTTTTGGGGTCTATTATCGCAGGTATATATGCCGGCATCCAACAAGGAGCGTACGACATCACTTCAGACTTTGAGAGAACTGCTGGAAGGTCTAATAAATCAGCTTTTGAAATGATAAAAGAAATTAAAAACAGTACTAAATAGCTAATAATATGAACTATTACGAATCAATACACAATCAGAACTTTGACGGCCTGATCCATCTACTTACAGAGGATGCCGAACTCAATCTCCAATCTGTGGGAGTGGGGACAAAACAAGATGCCCAAGTATTATTTCAAAAACAGTACGACTACCTCAAAGAGGAGATCAATGAAATCAAGGTATTCCACCGATTTGAAGATGATCGTAACCTAGTCATTGAATACGATATCTTGCTTAACAACACATTCGATCTACCGGCTGTGGTTATTGCCACGAAAGAAGGAGAAAAGTTTTCTTCTTTACGGACGTATCATTCGGTGTATCCAATCACCGAAGGGCATGAATTCAGAGCTACTTTTCTAGAAGGTCAAATTGAGCTTACAGAGCCAACTGAGGTTGTCAAATATTTTGACGCAATCGCCATTGGATCCACAGAAAACACCATGAAAACATTGTCTTTTGAAGAAGATGTTTATTTTCGGGAGCCTGCCGGATGGCGATGGAATCACAAGTCTAAAGAAGGGCTAAAAGAGCACTTTGACCATTTCTTTGCTGACGGTGGGGTTCCCTTGAAGTTTCACAACTATGTATTCGATAAGAAAGTAGGAACATTCGCTGGAGAATACGCTTGTGATGTTTGGGGATCAGCTGTATTCAAGTCGCAAGCAGGAGTTTCCATTTACGACATCAATAAAGAGACTGGAAAGATTAAGGGAATCAGAGTGTATGATAATGTAGATGCGGCTTATGTTTAATTCTGAATTTTAATCAGCAACACAGTCATTAACGATTTAATCGTTAATGACTTTTTTCTCTTTCAGAGATTTAGCAGGCACTCAAAGAGGCAACTAGTCGTATGGTATGTTCTTAGTCAGGGATTTATTACCTTCAAAATATGACTATACCTCCCTTGCTCAAAAAACATGATGCTGTAGGTATTATTGCCCCGTCTCGTCTTATTCTTCCGGATCAGGTTGAAACGGCATTAGAAGTTTTTAAAGCATGGGGCTTAGAGGTTCATCAAGGTGATGCACTCTTTGAAAAGCATGGCTATTTTGGCGGTACTGATGATCAGCGGCTAGCAGACTTGCAACATTTCATAGATAATCCATCTATTAAAGCTATTTTCTGCGCACGTGGTGG